>CALWVC010000017.1 GCA_944384865.1 uncultured Clostridia bacterium | reverse complement strand
AGAGTGGAAAGTCATATATTGTTGCTCGTAAAGGCCCGAAGCTGTATATGGATCATCCGTTTTCAGTTGATGTGCACTCCATTACCACCGCCAAGGAACAAAAGCTGTTTTTGGGCCAGAACGAAGCGGATCAGATGCGGGGAAAACGCATTCTGGTAGTAGACGACGTCATCAGCACCGGCGCGTCGCTGGACGCGGTTCTGGAGCTGGCGCGGCATACCGGCGGCGAGGTGGCGGCGTGCTGTGCGGTATTGGCAGAGGGCGACGCCGCCAAGCGGGAGGATATTATTTTTCTTGAGCCGCTGCCGTTGTTGCAGAACGAATAGAACTGGCGGCAGGTGGCCGGTCGGCCGGAGCATGTGTGCGGCTGCCGGTGTAGAAACTGTCCGGCGGCATGCGCATGATTGGACGCGCGCCGGTCTGAAAACTACAGATTATAAAAAACAGGGGGGGATTCTATGCGCAGGCCGTTTGCAGTCATAGGATTTTCCTTTGTTTTTGTTTCGTTTTTCGTGACGTCGTTGGGTTTTGGATTTGGTTTGGCTCTGCTGATCACCGGTGCGGCGGCAAGCGCTGCGGCGCTTTTGGTCCGGCCGCTGCGCCAAACGGTTTTTATCCCGACTTTGGCCTTGTGCGTTTTGGCGGCTGCTGCTAACGGATTGTTGCACTGGCAACTGGATTATCAGCCTGCGGCAAAGCTGGATGGACGGCAGGCGCGGGTGACTGCGGAGATCGTGGATTTGCCGGCACACCATCGCACAGGCGCCACCTACACATTGCGAACGTTGTCTGTAGATCTGCCGCAGGCAAAACAGCAGGTGAAGTTTACCGTTTGGGTTCCTGAACTGTTAGACGCGCAGCCCTATGATCAACTGACGGCTACGGTGACATTCTCACTGGATGAAGAGTCCAGACATTATCGTTATGGACAGAGCGTTTATCTGAAGGGCTCTTTGGACACGGATGAAGTGCAGATTACGAAAGTGCCGGATAAGCCGCTTTTTGCCGCTATTTTGCAATTTCGCGCATATGCCTGTGAAGTATCCTATCGTTATATGGACGCTGACAGCGCGGGGCTTGCAAACGGAATTGTATTTTCAGATGAATCCGGCATATCAGACCAGATTTATACGGACTTTAAGAATTGCGGGCTGCTGCATGTTACTGCGGTATCCGGTATGAACGTCGTGATGCTGGTGACGGCGCTGCAGTCGATGCTGGCGGTATTGCGGGTCGGAAGAAAAACGCGGATTTTTATCAGTATGGGCGTGTCGCTGCTGTATATGGCGGCGGTAGGATTTACGTATTCGGTGCTGCGGGCAGGTATTATGCTGCTGATCATGCTGATCGGTCAACTGGCGGGCCGGCAGCATGATTCGCTGAACTCTCTCGGCGTTTCCGGGTTGGTGTTGATGCTGCTGAATCCCTTCGCGGCGATTAGCGTTAGCTTTCTGCTTTCGTTTTTGGCCACGATGGGGATGATTGTGTTGTTTGTGCCCTGCCAGAACTGGTTCTATCAGAAGCTGCGACTGCCCAGCAGATTGCGACGGGCCGTGGTAGCTGTGTTGGCACCGTTTGTGCAGACTTTTGCGGCAACGATTTTTATTCTGCCGGTAACCTTTGTGTTTTTTAAAACGGTTTCGATCGTATCGCCGTTGGCCAATTTGTTGGTTTTACCGGCCATTTCGCCTATTTTATCGCTGGGTATACTGACAATTGTGTTTTCTTTTATTCCATTGGTACCACAGCTGTGTGGCTGGCTGTTGGATTGGCTGTGCCATTATGTAACAACAGTCACGCGCTGGATCGGCGGGTTGCCGGTAACAGCGATATCAACGGACGAGCTGTATATTGGATTATGGATTGGCACAGCATTGCTGCTGTTTGCCGCTGCGGCGCTGTTGATTGGGTTGGGCGTGTTCCGGAACAAAGCGTATGCGATGCGCATCGCCAGCTGGCTTTCGGTTATTGTATTGCTGCTAACCGTTGGAACGGGCTTTGCCTTTACCAAAGATACGACAACTGTGGTATTTCTCGACAGCGGGAACGGTGCGTGTGCAGTTATACAGCGTCGGGACCATGCCATCGTGGTCGGAACCGGTGGAGGAAACGCCGATGATCTGCTGGCGGATTATATGTATGAACGCCAGATTCGAACGATGGATTTGCTGGTGTTTCCGACTTATCAGAATACCTATTTTCAAAATGCTGCGGCTGTGGTACAATATCATCAGCCGGAACTGGTATTAGCCGACCCGGGATTCAGCGGCTATTACACGCTGGAACCGGTATGCACCCGGCTTCAGCCGTTTTCCGGCAGCATCACCACCGTGTGGGAGAATGTGAAGTTGACCGCATATCCGGGTGCGCTGGCGGTGTGGATCGGTCAGACCTTGATATTATTTTGCGATGCCAAAACGGCTTTGGCGGCGTTGCCCCAACAGCTTTGGCACGCTGATCTGATGGTTACCGGCGGACTGCCGCCGCAGCAAAGCAATCAGATGCGAGCCGGCGCCGCGATATTCTGTGTCAATGAAAAGCATGCCGCGCAGGCGTTGGACAGCGCCGGGGCGTTTGCCGGTGCTGCTTATGTCACCGGCGGCGCCGGAAGCTTGCGGGTGCAGACCAGAGGCAACGGGGATTTACAGTTTAAGCGTTTATAAGGGAGGAAAGCCGATGCCGCTGCTGGAGGAGGAACAGCTGAAAAAACAGTTACAGGCAGGAAAATTTGAAAAGGTTTATTTACTGATTGGAGAGGACGGCTATTTAAAACAGCATTACGCGCAGACAATCTGCCAAAAGGCAGTAGGCGGTGTGCTGGAAGAGTTAAATGCTGTCCGGCTGGAGGGAAAACGGCTGAGCGCCCAGGCGTTATATGACAATGTGACCCAGTTGCCGGTGATGGCGGCACACCGCTGCGTGGTTGTGGTGGATTATGATTTGCCGTCCAAAGGCGAACAGGAACAGAAGACGGTATTACAGCTGTTGTCAGATCTGCCGGAGACCACGGTATTGGTATTTTGGCAGGATACCATCCCGATCAACTATAAAAAACCGGAAAAATGGCGTAAACTAATTATAGCAGTCAATCAGACCGGCGCGACGCTGGATTTGGGCCATAAGACCGATGCAGCGCTTTGCGCCTGGATGAAAAGCTATGCCGCCCGCCGGAAAGTCCGGCTGGATACCAGTGTGGCAAAGTATATGTTGTCGGTCTGTTCCAATGATTTGAATTTGCTGCGCGGCGAGTTGGAGAAGCTCTGCGCCTATAAAGGGCCGGATAGTTGGGTAACCGGAGAAGATATTGATCAAATCTGCACCAAAACGGTGGACGCCAGCGTGTTCGCGCTGGCCCGTCAGGTGCTGGCGGGTGAAGCCGGGCAGGCGCTGCGGACGCTGGACGGTTTGCTGTATCTGAAAGTGCATGCAGTGCAGATTTTATCGATTCTGGCAGGGAATTATATTGATCTCTATCGGGCAAAAGCAGCTATGGAAGCAGGATTGCGTCCGGCGCAGATTGCCGAAGATTTCGGGTATGCCAAAAATGTCCGGTTTAAGCTGGATCATGCGGCGCGGGTGGCAGAAAAGCTGCCGAAGACGGCGTTGCGCGACAGTTTGGATCTTTTATATGATACCGATCTGGCGATTAAATCAACTTCAGCTGATACACGTACGTTGTTGGAAACCGCCATTATCAAATTGGTTGATCTGATTAAAGGAGCACAGTATTGATTCGACTGGAACAGGCCGTTATTGTAGAGGGCAAATATGATAAGATCAAATTATCGGCGCTGTTGGATGCGCCGATCATCACAACCGACGGATTCGGTGTTTTTCACGATGCAGAAAAGCTCAAGCTGATCCGGCGATTGGCGCAGCAGCGGGGCGTGATCCTGTTGACCGATTCGGACGGCGCGGGCTTTGTCATTCGCAATAAGCTGGCGGGTATGCTGCCCAAAGAGCAGGTGACCCATGTGTATATTCCGGATCTGTTCGGCAAAGAGCGCCGGAAATCGTCGCCGTCGGCCGAAGGCAAGCTGGGCGTTGAAGGCATGCCGGTTCAGATATTGCTGGATGCATTTGCGAAAGCCGGTGTGACCGCCAGCCAGGTGGAGCAACCCGCCCGGCGGATCACACGGCTGGATCTGTATGAAGCCGGTATCAGCGGCAGGCCGGATGCGGTGGCTCGCCGGAAGAAGTTGTTGCGTGCCGCCGGGCTGCCGGAACGCCTGTCGTCGGGTGCGCTGTTGCAGATTTTGAATGTGTTTTTGACGTATGACCAGTGGCGGAAGCTGGTGAAGGACGTATTGGAAGAGGATGGCGTATAATGGAGGATCGGATTCGGGCGCTGCGCAAAAAGGCGTTGGCGCTGCCGCTGTTGCCGGGCGTGTACATTATGCGGGATGCGCATAAGGAGATTATTTATATCGGCAAGGCCAAAGCGTTGAAAAACCGGGTCAGCCAGTATTTTACCAATATTGATAAACATCTGGAAAAGGTGCGTCAGATGGTGCTGCATGTGGCGGACTTCGATTATATTTTGTGTGACAGTGAGTTTGAAGCGCTGGTCTTAGAGGCGTCGCTGATTAAGCAGAACCAGCCCAAATATAATATTCTGCTTAAGGATGATAAGGGCTATCATTATATCCATGTCAGCGATGAAGACTGGAAACGGATCTCGGCGGAGAAATCTCAGAAACCGGGCGGCCGTAATATCGGCCCGTACAATTCAGGGTATATGGTTCGGCAGGCGGTGGAACAGGCTAAAAGAGTGTATGGGTTGCCAATGTGTAACAAGCATTTTTCAGACGATATGAAAAAAACCAGGCCGTGTTTGAATTATTATATCGGACTATGTAAATCGCCCTGCTCTGGACGAATGAAAAAAGCGGAATATTTAGAGGCTGTAGAGGGTGCGCTGGAATTTATAAAAAAAGGTTCCGAGAATACAGTAGCCGCATTGCAGCAGCAGATGGAGCAGGCTTCAGACAATCTGGAGTTTGAAAAAGCAGCAAAGCTGCGGGACCGTATTGCTGCGATCCGCAATATACAGCAGAAACAGAAAATGGTGGACAACAGCGGAATTGCCCGGGATGTGATCGCGTTTGTAGAGGGGCAGAAAACGGCCTGTTTTGAGGTGTTTCGGTTTCGGGGCGGTCAACTTTCAGACCGAGAGCATTTTTTTGTGGATCCGTCGGAGCATACCGCCGCTGCGGCGTCGCAGTTTCTGACCCAGTATTATTCGATGCGGTCGGATCTTCCGAAAATTGTGATGATGGCCGAGCCGCCAGAGTCGCCGGAAGTGTTGCAGCAGTGGTTGCAGCAACGCGCAAAGCATGCTGTTCGTTTTGTTTATCCACAACGTGGGGAACAAAAGCAGCTTTTAGAATTATGCCGCACCAATGCAGCGGAACGGGTAGCGCAGAAAGAGGGCTTAAGCATTCGCCAGACAGCAGTGCTGGATGAGCTGCGCGGCCTGACGGGATTGAAAACCGCGCCGCGGTATATTGAAGCTTACGATATATCCCATACTGCCGGCAGCGAGACGGTGGCGGGAATGGTGGTGTTCAAAGACGGCCGGCCGTATAAAAACGGTTACCGGCGGTTTGCGATCAACGGCGACGCTGTGCAGGACGATTATGCGTCGATGGCACAGGTGCTGACGCGCCGGCTGCGCGAATATCAAAAGCATATCGGAGAAACAGAGGGCTTCGGCGTGCTGCCGGACCTGATTTTGCTTGATGGCGGTGCGGGCCAGCTGCACGCAGTGCTGCCGGTGCTGCAGCAGGCGGGCGTCGATGTGCCGGTGTTTGGTATGGTAAAGGATGCGCATCATAAAACCCGGGCGCTGGTTGGGCGCCAGGGGGAGATTGCCATCAAGGCGACGCGCAGCGTATTTACACTGATTTCTTCGATTCAGGACGAGGTGCACCGGTTTGCCATCGGCTATCACCATCAAAAGCATCGGGCGAATGCGCTGGCGATGCAGCTGACCTCTATTGAAGGAATCGGTGAAAAACGGGCCAAAGCGCTGCTTCGGACCTTTCGGGATATCAATAAAATTGCCTGCGCTTCGGTGGAGCAGCTGCGGCAGGTGCCGGGGATGAATGAAGCGGCGGCCCGAAAGGTCTATGCATTTTATCATTGAACTTTTATGCAAATTCAACGATTTTACGGTAAACGTTAATTTTATGTTGACAAAACGACAGGTTTAGTGCAATAATGTATATGTATATAGTAAGGAGAACCGTATGAGGGTGATTACAGGTTCGGCGCGGGGCAGAAAACTGTCGGCGCCGCAGGGGCTGGATGTCAGGCCCACCGTTGATCGGGTGAAAGAGGGTATTTTCAGCGCCATTCAATTTGATGTCGAGGGCCGACGCGTGTTGGATCTGTTTGCGGGTTCCGGCCAGATGGGTATTGAGGCGCTCAGCCGCGGCGCTGCATCGGCGGTTTTTGTGGATCACAGCAAACAGGCGCTGGACTGTGTAAAAAGCAATTTACAGGCTGTTGCCTTGGTGGATCGTGCCAAGGTGATCAGCGGCGATTATGCCGATTATCTGCGCACAACACAGGAGCAGTTTGATCTAGTGTTTCTGGATCCGCCTTATCGTCAGCAGTTGATCGAGGCAGCGATGCCATTGGTTTACCGGCGGCTATCAGAATATGGTATCGTCGTTTGTGAGACCGCGGCAGATGAAAGCTTGCCGGATGCATTTGAACAGTTGATTTGCCATAAACGGTATCGATATGGAAAAGTGTCGGTGTGTATTTACCGGCCGGACAAAGGAGCGGGGCTGAGATGAAACAGATTACGGCGGTGTGCCCCGGAAGTTTTGATCCGGTAACATTGGGACATATCGATATTATTAAACGGGCTTCGGCGACGTTTGATAAAGTGATTGTGGCGGTTATGACCAACACAGCCAAGACCCCCAGTTTTACCGCTCAGGAGCGAGTGGAGATGTTGCGCCTGGCAACCAAAGGCATTGATAATCTGGAGGTCGATGTTTATGATGGGTTGCTGGCTGAGTATGTCAAACAAAAAGGGGCAACGGCCATTGTCAAAGGGCTTCGGGCTGTTTCAGATTTTGAATATGAATTTCAGCAGGCGCTGACGAATAAAAAGTTGAATCCGCTTGCCGAAACGGTGTTTTTTACCACCAGCGCTGAAAATATGTATTTAAGTTCTTCGATTGTGAAATCCATAGCAAGTATGAACGGCGATATTTCGGACTTTGTTCCCGCCTGCATACATGATGTTATAAAAAAACGGTTGAGTAAGAAAGGTGAATGAGTTATGAGCATTGAAGATTTGCTGGACGAAATTGACGAATTGCTGGATCGCGCCTGGGGACTTCCTGGCGGGAAGTCAGTGGTTGACGCGGAGAAACTGCGGGTGGCGTTGGACGATGTGCGCCTGAATTTGCCACAGGAGTTGAAACAGGCAAAGGGAATCGTTTCGGATAAGGCGGATATTATCGCAAATGCCAAACGCGAGGCGGAGTCTATTATCCGCGCTGCAGAGGAGCGCGGCCGGGCGATGGTGGCCCAGGAGGAAATTACCCGACTGGCGCAGGCAAAGGCGACGGAAATTATCAATGCGGCGCAGAATAAATCCAGAGATATGCGCCGAGCGGCACAGGATTTTGTGGATGACGTTATGAAACGCGCTGACGAGGGTTTAACGCAGAATCTGGCGGAGCTGCGCAAGACCCGGTCGTCTCTGCGGCAACAGCGGCAGATGCCGGCAATGCCCGCGACTGATGAACCGGTTGAATAACATTTGATCGGAACATAACAACGAGCTTTCATCATCGCTGTTGTATAGGTTAAAAACATGTGGACAAACACCGTGGATTTCGATATCTGCGGTGTTTTTTCATAGGCAAAAAAGGCTTGACGGAAAAAATAAAATATTGCACGACTGTGTATGGATTGCGGGACATTTATTGCGATAGCGAATGAGAACAAAAGCTGAACATTATTTTTTTGCGACGTTATCGAACATTTGTTCGATAACGTCGCACTATATATTGTGTTTCTGAAAACCGAATTCTACAATTCGAACCAATTTAACAGGAGATTATGTAAATAAAAGCGAAAAATATCTTGCAAATGGCGCGAGATCCCGATATAATTTGAATAAAAGTGGTGTGAAGTAGAGCGTTGTGGAGTGAAGTGGTGAGTTTTTCACATTTTCCACACAGTTTTCCACAGCATCGGCGCTCTGAATGAGATAGAAAAATATCATTTGGCGTTGGGCAAGGCAGAGAGGATATCATTTTATGTTGATGAGCGAGTTTCAACATAATATTGACAAAAAAGGCCGCATCTTTATTCCTGCGAAACTGCGGGAGGATTTAGGCGATGGCTTTGTGCTGTCCAAAGCGTTGGATTCCTCTAAATGTTTGTTTATTTATCCGGCGGATGAATGGCGCAAGCTGGTGCAGAAAATCAGCGAACTGCCCTTCAGCAAAGCCAGAACATTACAGCGATATCTGTATGCCGGCGCGGTAGAGGCGTCCTGCGATACCCAGGGTCGGGTGCTGCTGCCGCCGGTGCTGCGTGCGTTTGCCGAGCTGAACGAGGAGACGACCGCCACCATTGTCGGCGCGGCAACCCGAATTGAAATTTGGAATACCGATAACTGGCTGCGGGAGACGCAAAATATTTCGCAGGATGAGATTCTTTCTATTCTGGAAGAATGTGAGCTGTAAGGAGCGTCGTGATGTTTTCGCATACCAGCGTTTTGCTGCATGAAACGGTTGAGGCGTTGCAGATCCGGGAGGATGGCATTTATGTCGATGCAACTGCCGGCGGCGGCGGACATTCTTATGAGATCGCAACCAGGCTGACAACCGGCCGGCTGATTTGTCTGGACCGCGACCCGGAAGCGGCGCAGGCCGCCGAACAACGTTTGCGGACGTTTCAGAATTGTCAGGTCATCTGTTCTCAGTTTTCGAAAACGGCGCAGGTGTTGCAACAACTGCAAATCAAACAGATCGATGGTATTTTATTTGATTTGGGCGTATCCTCTCACCAGTTGGATACTGCGCGTCGGGGTTTTTCTTATCACACCAATGCACCGCTGGATATGCGTATGGGCAATGCAGGATCGACTGCGGCGGAACTGGTCAACACGTTGTCTGCTCAAGCGTTGTCGGAGATTTTTTACAAATATGCGGACGAGCGCTTTGCGCCGCGGATCGCACAGGCGATTGTACATCGCCGGGCGCAGCAACCGATTCAGACAACCGCGCAATTGGCGGAGCTGGTAGCGGATTGCTATCCGCAAAGGTTCAAACGGGACGGGCATCCGGCCCGCAAGGTGTTTCAGGCGCTGCGCATTGCGGTCAATGATGAACTGGGGGAAATTACCCGGGCGATTGAGTCGGTTTTTCCGATTTTAAAATCGGGCGGCAGGATCGCGGTGATCACATTTCATTCGATTGAGGACAGGCTGGTCAAGCAGCAGTTTGCAGCGTTATGCCGGGGCTGTACCTGTCCGCCGGACTTTCCGGTATGCATCTGCGGAAACAATCCGCAGGCAAAACAGGTTTTTAAAAAACCGGTGACTGCGGGAGAGCAGGAAGTTTTGGAAAATAACCGCAGCCGCAGTGCAAAACTGCGGGTGATTGAAAAATTATAGAGGAGAAACGACATGGCGTACAGCAAAAATGCGGTTCGAAAATTGCATATGAACGATGCTGCTGTACCGCAGGAGTTACCACAGCGTCGTGCGGTAGTTCGCCGGCTGCCGGTCAGGCAGAAACGCAAAAAGCCGCAGTCCAGAAATGCTGCATTATTTAAACGCGGCGTGATTGCGATAGGAATCTTATTTTTATTGTGCTTCAATATTTACAGCAGGGTGGAGATTAGCGAAACGCAAAACGCAATCGCAGATTGCAATGAGCAGTTGGAAATGCTGGACAGCGAAAGCGTCCGGATTGAGATGGAACTGGAAAACAAGGTTTCCTATGAAAATCTGGAGGAACAGGCGCAGGCGCTGGGAATGAAGAAAAAGTCAAAGACACAGGTCAAATATATTGACAGTTCCGGCGAAGATTCTGTGCAGATCTTGTCGGATTAGGCATAGCGGACGGTTTTTATAAATAGTATTGTATTACAAGACGAGGGTTGTTTTTTTCAGCTCTCGTTTTGCCCGATTTAAAACCGCACAGTGTAGAAAGGATGATGACAATATGCAGACGGGTCCGACCAAACAAATGTGGAAACGCTCGTTTCTGGTGATGCTGGCTGTAATCGTCGGATTTACCGTTTCGTTTGCATCTCTTTGTAATATTATGATTGTGAATGCGGATAAATATAAAGCGCTGGCAGAGGAGCAGCAGCTGCGGGATGTGGTTGTTCCGGCAAAGCGGGGAACCATTTATGATGCCAATATGAATGTGCTGGCAGCCAGCGCGACGGTGTGGCAGACCTATGTCGCGCCTACCAATTTCTCCAGTGACGAACAGCGCGAGACGGTTGCGCAGGGGTTGGCTGCGTTGTTGGAGATGGATTATGAAAAAGTGTTGGCCATCACCAAGAAAAACAGCGCCTATGAAACAGTTGGAAACAAGGTGGCGGTAGACAAGGCCAATGAGATTCGCAGTTTTGTATCAGAGAATAAATATGGTTCGCTGATCGGATTGGAGGAGTCTACCAAGCGGTATTATCCCAACGATCATCTGGCGTCTACCGTTTTGGGCTTTGTGGGAACAGATAATGTGGGATTGGGCGGATTAGAATATCAGTATAATACGGAACTGAGCGGGGTGCCTGGCAGGGTAGTTGCCGCTAAAAACGCGATGGGCGCAGATATGCCATTTTCCTATGAAAAAGTGGTAGACGCGCAAACCGGTAATTCGATCGTTACCACCATCGACGAATATATTCAGCATGTCGCAGAAAAATATCTGGAACAGGCGGTAGAGCAAAACGGTGTGCAACAGCGGGGCTGTTGTATTGTCATGGATGTAAATACCGGCGGCATTCTGGCAATGGCTACCAAGCCGGATTATGATCCAAATGAGCCGTTTGTCATTTATGATGCCGAAGCTGCCAAAGCGATTGAGTCATTGACCGGAGAGGAGCGCACTAAGGCGGTGACTGAAGCGCAGCAGACGCAATGGCGCAATAAATGCGTTTCGGATACTTATGAACCGGGATCGGTTTTTAAGATTATTACCGGCGCGGCGGCACTGGAAGAAAACGCAGTTTCAGAAAAAGACACCTTTGATTGTCCGGGATATATTAAAATAGCAGATACCAGAATCAGTTGTCATAAAACCAGCGGACATGGCACCCAGACGCTGGCGCAGGCCTATATGAATTCCTGTAACCCCGCGTTTATCACCATCGGGCAAAAGCTGGGGCTTAAAAAATTTACAGAATACCGGCGGGCGTTCGGCCTTGAAAATCTTACCGGCATTGATCTGCCGGGTGAAAGCAGCTCTATTTATCACGAATATGAAAGTATGGGGCCGGTAGAGCTGGCGTCTGAATCGTTTGGCCAGTCGTTTTCCATTACGCCGATCCAATTTATTACTGCGATTTCTGCGGCGGTCAACGGCGGTTATTTATATCAACCGCATGTTGTCAAGCAGGTGTTGGACAGCAATGGAAATATCGTTAAAAATATGGAGAGTGAAGCCAAGCGTCAGGTGATTTCTGGAGAAACTTCTAAACAAATCTGTGAATTCTTAGAGGGCGTTGTCGGTGAGGGAACCGGCAAAAATGCATATGTGGCCGGGTACAGGGTCGGTGGCAAGACCGGTACGTCTGAAAAACTGAATTCAGATAACAAACGGATTGCGTCTTTCGGCGCTATTGCGCCCAGCGATGATGTGAAAATTGCGGTGCTGATGCTGCTGGATGAGCCCAGCGTCGCAAATCCTTACGGCGGTACGTTGTGTGCGCCGATGGTGGGCAAAATTTTGCAGGAAATTCTACCCTATCTGGAAGTGACGCCGGAGTATTCGGAAGAAGAAGCAGAAGAGCTGGCTGCGAAAACGCCGGACGTAATGGGTAAATCGTTATCCGACGCAAAGTCAGAGATTTCACAGGCAGGTTTGAAGGTCAGCGTAGTGGGCGACGGCGATTCCGTGGTCAGACAGGTGCCGGCTGCGGCGGAGTCTATTCCGAAGGGCGGCACGGTAGTGGTTTACACAGATGTCAACGCGGAACAGACGACTACGACGGTGCCCAATTTTGAAGGAATGACCGTTTCACAGGCCAATGCGGCTGCGGTGAACGCGGGATTGAATATCCAGTTTGGCGGCTCTACGACAGACGCGGTCGCTTATGATCAGTCCATTGCCGCGGATACCACAGTTGAAAAAGGAACGGTTGTAACGGTTGAATTCAGAGAAAATATTGTAGTAGAATAAAACTGGAAGTTTATCGGTCTGCCGACATATATCCATTTGGCAGACCTTTGGTCCGCAGGAAAGGATGGTCAGGGAAATGAATTTTGCTCAGATATATACAGATGCGCCGGCGCGTCTGGCACAAATGCCGGTAGAGAGCGTGACCTGTGATTCGCGTAAAGTGCGGAAAAATACGGTGTTTGTCTGTATTGTGGGAAGCGCACAGGACGGGCATGTATATGCCAAGCAGGCGTATGAAAGCGGCGCGAGCGTGATCGTCTGCCAAAAGGATCTGGGGTTACCGAATCAGCTGATCGTCGAGGATAGCAGGCAGGTGTATGCGCAGATGTGCGCAGCGTACTTTGGAAGTCCTGCCAGCAAACTGAAATTGATTGGTGTTACCGGCACCAGCGGAAAAACGACGGTTTCATATATGCTGAAATCGCTTTTGGAGCAGAATGGGTGTAAAGTGGGTTTGATCGGAACGATCCAGAATATGATCGGTTCGGATACACTGCCTGCTAAAAATACCACGCCGGATGCCTATGAACTGCATTCGCTGTTTGCGCTGATGTTGAAGGCGGGCTGTGAATATGTGGTGATGGAGGTTTCTTCGCACGCGCTGGATCAAAAACGTGTATGGGGTCTGCACTTTGATTGCGGCATTTTTACCAATCTTACACAGGATCATCTGGACTATCATAAAACAATGGAAAATTATCTGGAGGCGAAAAAGCAGCTGTTTAAAATGAGCAGTTGTGCAGTGGTGAACAAAGACGACCCTTACGCACAGGATATTTTGACTGCCTGTAATGGCAAAACCTATACTTATTCGGCTAAAAGCAACGACTGTGATTTTTCAGCCAAGGAAATTCGATATTTGCCCACGGGCGTCAGCTATGAGCTGGTATCAAACGGTCTGATCGGTCGTGTAAAAGTAAGAATTCCCGGCATGTTTTCAGTTTATAACAGCATGGCGGCAGGAATTGCGGCGATTGCGCTGGGTTTTGATTTTCATCAGGTTGTACGGCAGCTGGCCAATGTACAGGGCGTCAAAGGCCGGGTAGAGGTTGTGCCCGGCGATCAGGATTATACGATGATTATCGATT
>CALWVC010000016.1 GCA_944384865.1 uncultured Clostridia bacterium | reverse complement strand
ATATGGTGTTAAAGGACTTTGCATTGTAGTGAGATGCGGAGGACAAAGCTGCGGCGCTGTACCGCCAGCCCGAAAAATGGCGTAAAATGGCGCTGGTCAATATCGCATCGGCGGGCATTTTCGCCGCCGATCGCGCGGTTCGGGAATATGCGCTGAATATCTGGAATATCCCGATGGCATAAACGCCGGGGTTATAGCATGCCGCCTGGCAATTTTTGCCGGGCGGCGCGCTGTTTTTTGCTTTGCTGCCCGGGGCGGCCACGGTTTGCAGCGGACGCCGCAGGGGTGGCGCATGATCCGGCGGGCTGACGGCAATGCTACAGATAACCGGCGGCAATTTTCTATAAAGGCGGGAAGGCTTTGTATTTTTCTTCGAGAGACCCAAACTGTAAATCGATATTCGGTGCGCTGCAGACCGGGCAGCCCTGTATTTTCACGGTGTTTGCACCGGAGGCGCAGCAGGCCTTTCTTCTGCTGGAGCCAGACGGCGGGCAGACCCGGTGGATGCAGCTGCACCCCGGCGCTGACGGACGTTTTTTCATCACGCAGACTTTTGACCGGCCCGGCCTGTTTTTTTACCGCTTTGTCATAGATACCCCCGGCGGCCGGCAGACCTTTGGCCGCCGGCCCGATGGCGCTGCGGATCCGGCGGGCGCGCCCTGGCAGCAGACGGTTTACCGGCCCTGGCAACAGCCCCAGGCGCTGCAGCCGGGGATTCTCTATCAGATTTTCCCCGACCGGTTTTATAAAGCCGGCGCTCTTTGCGGCGGCTTTGACGACCGCTTTTTTGCAAACTGGGGCGAAGCGCCCAGCTTTGTGCCGGTGGAGCAGCATCCCGCCGACCGGCGGATGATCAACAACGATTATTTCGGCGGCAACCTGCGGGGCATTACCGAAAAACTGCCCTATCTGCAAAGTCTGGGCGTCTCGGCGATTTATTTAAATCCGATTTTCGAGGCTCACTCCAACCATCGTTATAACACCGCAGATTATCATCACATCGACCCGACCCTGGGAGACGAGCAGGATTTTCAGCGGCTGTGCCGGCGGGCGCATCAGCTTGGAATCCGCATTATTTTAGACGGTGTGTTTTCCCACACCGGGTCAGACAGCGTCTATTTTAATAAAGAAGGCCGGTATGGGGCGCATACCGGCGCATACCGCGACCCTGCATCCAGATACCGCAGCTGGTTCCATTTCAACCGGTATCCCGACGACTACAGCGCATGGTGGGGCTTTGAGACGTTGCCGGAGACCAACGAGCTAGACGAAGATTTCTGCCGGTTTATCACCGGGGAAGACGGCGTAATACGCCGTTGGATGCGGCTGGGCGCCGACGGCTGGCGGCTGGATGTGGCAGACGAGCTGCCCGACGGCTTTATTGAAAAGATCCGGCAGGCCATCAAGGCCGAAAAGCCGGCGGGCGTGTTATATGGCGAAGTATGGGAAGATGCGTCCAACAAGATCAGCTACGACGCGCGGCGGCAGTTTTTATATGGCGCCGAACTGGACAGTGTGATGAATTATCCGTGGCGCGACGCGATTCTGGCCTTTGTCAGGGGCGGCAGCGGCGTTGCGTTTATGGACGCGGTGTTAAATCTGCTGGAGAACTATCCAAAACCGGCGGTGGATCTATTGATGAACCTGTTGGGCACCCACGACACCGAGCGGGTATTGACCGCGCTGGCCGGCGAGCCGGAAAACGGCCGCGGCCGGGACTGGCAGGCGGCCCAGCGGCTGACCGACCCACAGTTACAGCAGGGGTTCAGACTGTTAAAGCTGGCTACGGTGCTGCAATATACGCTGCCGGGCATTCCGTGTGTTTATTACGGCGATGAGCTGCTGGCCCAGGGCTACCGCGACCCGTTCAACCGCCAGTGTATGGACTGGGAGCAGGCTGAACAGGGCTGCCCGGCGCTGGAATGGTACCGGTTTTTAGGGCGGCTGCGCCGACAGGTGCAGGCGCTGCAGGGCGGACGGCTGATTCCGGCGCAATATGACGGGCAATGCGCATCGTATCTGCGGGTGGGCGACGACGAGCTGTTTGTGTCGGTCAACCCGTCTGACAGTGAAGCCCGGGTGTTTTTACCGCCGGACTGGCAGGATGACCGGGTATTGCTGGGGCCCGCGCCCCGAGACGGCGCGCTGCTGCTGCCACCGGAAAGCGCAGGCATCTTATATCGGGAACCGGCGCGGGCACAGCGGCTGCAAAATCAGCGGCCGTAATTGCATATGCCGCCTTATAAAAGCAAAACAGCCCGCTTTGGCCAAATGGTCAAAGCGGGCGTTGTGGTTTTCAGATTATTCCCGGTCCATCAGCGACTGATAAAAGTCCAGATAGTCGGTGCGGCCCTGGGCGGTATATTCGATAGCTGAACGGGGATGGCGGTTGAGCTGCCCGGTCAGCATATAGGGAATATCATAGCCCCATTTTACGCCAGTGGCGCGCAGCGGCAGCATATGCCGCTCAATAAACTGCAGAATCGAGTTGATATTATATTTCGGATTGCGCAGAAAGCCCAGCAGCAGCTCCAGCGGGCAGTTGCCCGCGCCGCGACCCATGCTGTTCACCGTCGCGTCGGCATAGCTGACCCCGCGGCTGATAGCCTCAATGGTATTGGCAAAGGCCAGCTGCTGATTATTATGGCTGTGAACACCGATATATTTATGATATTGCTCGCCCAGCTCCATATATTTATCTGCGATTTCCCGCATCTCCTCCGGATAGATCGAGCCGTAGCTGTCTACGATATAAATGCCGTCTACGCAGCTTTCACCCAGCATATACAGCGCGGTGTCGATATCCCGCTCTTTCGCGCTGGAGATAGCCATGATATTCACCGTCGTCTCATAACCCTGTTTATGGCAGTATTCGACCATCTCGATGGCGGCGGGCATGGTGTTGATATAGGTAGCGATCCGGTACAGGTCCACCGGGCTGTTGGCCTTTTCGGGGATATCCCGCTTATAATTGGTGCGCCCGACGTCGGCCATCACCGCAATTTTCATATCTGTCGGATTGTCGCCGACGATGGCATAAATATCGTCGTCGTTGCAAAACTTCCATTTGCCGAACCTGTCCGGATCAAACATCTCCCGATCGGCTTTATAGCCAAACTCCATATAATCCACGCCGGCTTTGACGTTGGCGGCGTACAGATCCTTCACAAACTCATCGCTGAACTGAAAGCTGTTGACCAGCCCGCCGTCGCGCAGCGTGGCGTCCAACACCTTGATATCCGGCCGGAAGCTCATAATATTGCCCCGTTGTCCCATCTGTAAAAATCCTCCTTATGCAAAAACCACGCCCGAAAACCCATGCACAGCGGCCGAAATAACGGCGCACCCCGCGCAATTCGGGACGTTATAAATATTGTAGCATATTTGCGGGGTAAAATACAATGGTAATTTAGCACTTTAAAGTCAAAAACTATTTCGCTTTTTTGTGGGATTTGTTGAAAAAGGCCGGGGCGGGCCGCGCAAACAGACCATAAACGCGCGCCGGGCCGCGCAAATGCCTGCTGCTGTATCGCACGATGGATTAACGCTTGTCAAAACCCGGTGCGAATGTTATACTGCATCCAACAGGGCGGCAACGTCGCCGGCCCGACCATCACGATGAGAGGACTATAACCATGACCCAAAAAGAGCGAATGCTTGCCGGGCTGCCCTATAAAGCCTGGCTGGACGGGCTGGCCGAGGAACGCCTGGCCTGCCGCAAAAAGGTATATGAATTCAACCATCTGCCGCCCGGCGACCCTGCCGCGGCAGTGGCGCTGCTGCGGGAGCTGTTGGGCAAAGCCGGCGAGGATTTGTGGATCGAAGCGCCGTTTCACTGTGATTATGGCGCCAATATCGAAATCGGCGACCGCTTTTTCGGCAATTTTAATCTGGTGATTTTAGACGTGGGCCGGGTGGTTATCGGCAACGATGTGCAGATCGCCCCCAACGTTTCAATCTATACCGCCGGACACCCGATTCATCCTGACAGCCGTAACTCCGGCTATGAATACGGCATTCCCATTACCATCGGCGACAGCGTCTGGATCGGCGGCAACGCCGTGATCCTGCCGGGGGTGACCATCGGCGCGGGCAGCGTAATCGGCGCGGGCAGCGTCGTTTCTAAAGACGTTCCGCCGGGGGTAATCGCCGTCGGTAACCCCTGTAGGGTGATTCGTCAAATCACCGAGGCCGACCGGCCGTTTTATTTTAAAGACCGCAGGTTCGACGTGGAGGATTATCGGTAAAAACAGCATCAAAACCATCGGGAGCAGGCAGATTGCCTGCTCCCGATGGTTTTGTTTACATCAGACGGTCTGAGGGTGCACGCGCCCGCCCGGCAACGTCTCTTTTATGCAGACAAAGCGCATAGCCGGACACGCAGAGCAGATTCACACGCCGCCCAACAGCGCCGCCAGCGGCGCGGGCAGCGGGCTTTCAAAGGTCAGCGCTTGGCCGGTCAGCGGATGCCGTAGAGCCAGCAGGCAGGCATGCAGCGCCACCCGGCGAAAACCCGGCAGTTCGTCGCCATATAAAAAGTCGCCGGCCAGCGGATGGCCGATATATGCCAGATGTACCCGGATCTGGTGGGTGCGGCCGGTATACAGACGCAACCGCAGCAGCGTATAGCCGTTGGCGCACCGCACCGGCGTATATGTGGTGACAGCGGGCGCGCCGGCAGCATCCACCCGGCGGCGGATGACCGAATCAGCACACCGGGCAATCGGCGCGTCAATGGTGCCGGGCCGGTCAATAACGCCCGCCGCCACCGCCAGATATTCGCGGATAAAAGCGCCGGTATGCAGCTGTTGTTTGAGCCGCTGGTGTATATAGGCGTTTTTGGCAATCGCCAGCAGCCCGGAGGTCCCGGCGTCCAGCCGGTTCACCGGGCGAAATACAAACCGCTGTCCCCGGGCCTGGTAACCGGTCACCACCGCGTCGGACAGCGTATCACCATGGTGACCCGGCCCCGGATGCACCGGCATGCCGGCGGGCTTGTCTACCAGCAACAGATCGTCGTCTTCATAAACCGCAGACACCGGCAGCGTGCAGGGCGTATAGGCCGACTGTGCCGCGCCGTCGTCCAGCAGCAGCTCCAGTATATCGCCGGTATGTACCGGCGCGGTGACAAACACCGGTTTGCCGTTTAACAGCATCCCGTTTGGATAGGTTTTAATCTTACGAAGCAGCGCCGTGGAGACGTCCCATTCCCGGCGCAGATAATCCCGCAGCAGCCGGCCGTCACTGGCGGCCGCTACCTGTATTTGCAGCACCCGGCGCATTACAGCCCCAGCCGCCGGATCAGCCAGGGAAGCTCCGGCTCGAACTGCACCCCGAAGCGCAGGTCGGTGCCCGCGGCCCTGGTGCGGCTGATGGCGCCGGCGGTAAACGCCGCCGCGATATCCGCCGCCTCGGAAAGCGTAAACCCGTTTTGCACCGCGGCCAGCAGCGCGCTGGCAAACACATCGCCGGTGCCGTGATAAAACCCGTCCATCCGGTGGGTCAGCGCATAGTGGATCTCGCCGGTGGCCGCGGTATAAGCCGCTGCGCCCAACTGTTCCCGGTCAAAAAACACGCCGGTCAGCACCACCTGCGCCGCACCCAGCGCAGCCAGCTTTTGCAGCAGCGTTTCAATATATTCTTTGCGGTATGGCCCGTCACGGTAGGGCGTATCGGTCAGCAGGCAGGCCTCGGTGATATTGGGCACCAGCAGATCGGCCCGCTGCGCCAGCCGGCGCATCTGCCGGGGAAAATCATCTGCAAACCCGGCGTATAACCGGCCGCCGTCGGCCATCGCAGGATCGACCAGCAGCATGGTATCTGCCCCGCGCAGCAGGTCGAAAGCCTGCAACACCAGGTCAATCTGGCGCGCCGAGCCCAGATAACCGGTATAAACACCGTCAAAATGCAGACCCAACCGGCGCCAGTGTTGCGCGATGGGCAGCAGCTGGTCGGTCAGATCGCAAAAGGTATAATCAGAAAACCCGCCGGTATGGGTAGACAGCACCGCGGTGGGGATCACCGCCGTTTCAATGCCCGCGGCGGACAAAATGGGAAGCGCCACCGTCAGCGAACATTTTCCGAAGCCGGAAATGTCGTGGATCGCAGCAACGCGTTTCTGGGTCATAACAGCTACACTCCTGGTCGTTTTTCTCTCATTGTACTACAAACCGCCGGTAAATACAAACCCCTTTTGTCCCCGGGCAGACACCCCCCCGCGGGCGGGCTGAAAATACGCGGGCCCGGCAGGCGGGTCGCTTTACAGCGCAGCGCCCATAAACCGGGCCGGCACCCGCCCGGAATTGACCGCCTGCACCGCCTGTAAAATCTCGTCTTTGCGCTCTTTGGCGTTCGACAGGTCGCAGACAACGTCGTTCAGATCATATGGTCCGTTGCGGAAACGCCCGACTACCGCACCATGAAACCGGCCGTCGATCAGCAGATACTGCAATGGCTCGTGGTCGTAGGGCAAGCGCTCATACAGCGGTTTAAAGCGCTCTTTCAGCCAATGCTCGTTAGATTTGTAAAGAACATCGTTTCTGTGCACCGCATAGACAAAATGCGGGGGCGGCGGCGTATATGTTTGCAGCAACTCGACGTCGCTTTGCAGCATGTAACCGCCGTCGGCTTCTGTCAGCACCCCCTCGGCAACCAGCGCCGCAATCGCCGTTTGGATCTCCTTTGCAGGCAGCTTATAAAAAGACCGCGCCATCTCGGCGTCAAACAACACCTGTCGGTATGCGAAACGCCGCAAAATGATTTTCAGCGCCTCCCCCCGCGTATAACGGGTCAGGTTTACATCTGGAAAAACCTCGGCAAACCGATACCAGCCCCGATCCCACTCGCCGTCGTATTGATCTTCATAAATCAAAAACGCCTGCTGAAGACGATGTAACGCCGGCGTGATGTGTTTAACCAGCAGCCCGGTCTGCGCCTTGATCTGTTGAATATTCAGCGGGCCGTCGCGCCGGATCAGCTCTAAAATCTCAAGCTGCGTGCCGGCGGTCTTTGTCAGCGGCCTGGTATACAGCGCTGCGAACAGTTCGAGATCCTCCGGCATGATCCAGCCCAGATTGCCGCCGGCAAACCGGCCCTTGATCAGCGCCCGCCCGGCCTGCCGGGCGCGGTTAAATTCGACGTCGTCGAAGTTGGCCCGAAAGGTGATCGACGGCGGATCGCCAAACCCGTTCCAATAGACGTTCTGTCCCGGCTGTAAATCCCGGTAGAGCTGTATATATGCATCTTCATCCGCCCGCCGGGATAAAAACTGTCGCTCCATCCGCAGCGCGGTCACCGCCGGATTTTCTTTGCGGTCATATGTCTGTGTCATCACGCTATGCCCCCTTTTGAACGAAAACACCGGTCTGCGCCGAACCCGCCCGCCGGCGCAAACATCTGCGTACATAAACATCTGCCTGCGCACGCAGCGCCTGTTTATCTGTGGAATTTTGCCTGTGCTTTACACTGCTCTATGCGCGCGCCGGGCGGCGTGTCTCCATGTTGCGGTCGCAGGAACACCGCGTCAAAAGCGCGTATGGGATCTCAGCGCATTTACCGCAATGTGCAAAGCCGTTGTCCTGACAGCAGGCAGCCGACGGACACAACCCGTGAAACGGACGTCCGTTTGTTTGAATACAGCCGCCGCTTCCGGGCGATTGCCGGCGCATCCGCCCGCATGGCTCTGCGTCGCGCGGCCTTGCATATTGTCAGATGCATTTATAAGCCGGCATATTTTGCCTTCCTCTTTCCGGCGGCCGCCTTCACGGACGGTATTGGTTGGTATCGGGATCATACCGGAACCCCGCGGCAGACAACGTCTGTTCCAACTCGTTTTGATCCAGCCCCAGGCTTTTGCACAGATCCGCGGGATCAGCGTAAAAATCCCGCAGCTTGGTATTGATCAGGCTGACTAAAATATACGGGTCTTTGGGCAGCTGCACCAGACGCCCTCCTTTCCGATTGAAAGCCGGTTTCCCGCCGGCAATTGATATAACATGCCTTTGTGCGGTTGCCGCTTTGGCGGGGGATAACCATGCTGATAAAATGCCCCTACAAAGTGGGGGGCTACAGATCCTAACCGCTCATACGGTCATTCTACCACATTCCCGGGCAGCGCGCAACCCGCAGGTAGCCGGCCGATCAGTCGGACCGGGCAGTGAATTTGTCTGTATTTTCTTGCAGAAAGGAGTAGAAATTTCAAATTGTTTATGCTATACTAAATTTAATGTTCATTTTGCTGTTATTTGTTAAAAATGTATCAATCTTTTTGGCGGTTTCAGCAAAAACACAGCAGCATCTTTTATTGAAAGCGAGGAACCTTGGATGAAGAAACGCAAAAGCAGCCTCCCGTTTTCCGGCACGCCGGAGCAGGAGCGCGCGCTGGCGGCTGTAATCCAGCAGCATAAGGGCGAAAAAGGCGCGCTGATGCCGGTGATGCAGCAGGCGCAGGAAATCTACGGATACCTGCCCGTTGAAGTGCAGCAGATGATCGCACGGGGGCTGGATATCCCGGTGGAGGAGGTCTATGGCGTATCTACCTTTTATTCGCAGTTTGCGCTGACGCCCAAAGGCGAATACAAAATTTCAGTATGCCTCGGGACCGCCTGTTATGTCAAAGGGGCGCAGGCGGTGTTGGATAAGATCAGCGAAAAGCTGGGCATCGGGCCGGACGAATGCACCCCCGACGGCAAATTTTCGCTGGAAGCCTGCCGCTGTATCGGCGCCTGCGGCCTGGCGCCGGTTATGACCATCAACGACGAAGTATACGGCCGGCTGGTGGCAGACGACGTGGAGGATATCCTCCAGAAATACATATAACGTTATGCAGGAGCTCTCGATGCACCTGCTGGATGTGGCGCAGAACGCGCTGAAGGCCGGCGCAAAACTGGTGGAGATCACCGTTGCGGCCGACACCGCGGCAGATACGCTGCACATTCAGATCAAAGACGACGGGTGCGGTATGTCGCCGCAGCAGCTACAGGCGGTCACCGACCCGTTTTTCACCACCCGGACCACCCGCAAGGTGGGGCTGGGCGTTCCGCTGTTTAAAATGGCGGCGGAGCTTTCCGGCGGCGGGCTGACCATTGATTCCCGGCAGGGCCGGGGCACGGCGGTAGACGCTGCATTTGGCCTGGCCCACATCGACCGGATGCCGCTGGGCGATCTGAAGGGCACGCTGCTGCTGCTGGTGCGCACCAACCCACAGGTCGATTTTCTGTATCTGGAACGGCTGGACGGCGCGTGTATGGAGCTGGACACCCGGCAGCTTCGGGAGATTTTAGGCGAGGTCCCGCTGGACCAGCCCGACGTATTAGACTGGATCGGCGCCTATTACGACGAGAACAGTCCGTTTGTACACACAAATTATTGAAAAAGGAGCGTAACGCTTTATGAAATCGTTAGAAGAGCTGAAAGCGATCCGCGACAAGGCCCGGCAGAATATCAATGTCCGGGGCGAGTCAGAGGCGGCTGTCCGTATCGTGGTGGGCATGGCGACCTGCGGCATCGCCGCCGGTGCGCGGCCGGTACTCAACGCCTTTGCCGACGAGGTGGCGCGCAGAGGGCTACAGGACGTTATGGTCACCCAGACCGGCTGTATCGGCATCTGCCAGTTTGAGCCGGTGGTGGAGGTATTTGCCCCCGGCAAGGAAAAGGTTACATATGTAAAAATGACGCCCGAAAAGGTGGCCGAGGTCATCACCGAGCATATTGTCAACGGCCGGCCGGTAACCAAATATACCATCGGCGCGAACCAATAGGATAAGGAGGAACAATTCGCATGTATCGTTCACAGGTACTGATTTGCGGCGGCACCGGCTGCACCTCCTCCCAGAGCCTGAAAATCATTGAGGCGATGGAGCAGGAGATCAAAGCGGTAGGGCTTGAAAACGACGTCAACGTCGTCAAGACCGGATGCTTCGGCCTTTGCGCTTTGGGGCCGATTATGATCGTGTATCCCGAAGGCTGCTTTTATTCCCGCGTGACGGTCGACGACGTCAAAGAGATTGTCGACGAGCACCTGTTAAAGGGGCGGATCGTCAAACGGCTGTTATATGATGAAACCGTCACCGATACCAACGACGTCAAATCGCTGAATGAAACGGCGTTTTACAGAAAACAGAAGCGGGTGGCGCTGCGCAACTGCGGCGTGATCAACCCGGAGATCATCGACGAATATATCGCGATGGACGGCTATCAGGCGCTGGGCAAGGTGCTCACCGAGATGCAGCCGGCCGACGTCATCCAGATCATCAAGGATTCCGGCCTGCGGGGCCGGGGCGGCGGCGGGTTCCCCACCGGCGTCAAATGGATGCTGGCGGCGGGGAATCAGGCCGACCAGAAATATGTCTGCTGCAACGCCGACGAGGGCGACCCCGGCGCGTTTATGGACCGCTCGATCCTCGAGGGCGATCCCCATGTGGTGCTGGAGGCTATGGCCATCGCGGGCTATGCCATCGGCGCGTCACAGGGCTATATCTATGTCCGGGCGGAATATCCCATCGCGGTGCAGCGGCTGAAAATCGCCATTGACCAGGCCCATGCATACGGGCTGCTGGGCGACGACATCTTCGGCACCGGCTTTCACTTTGATATTGAGCTGCGGCTGGGCGCCGGCGCGTTTGTCTGCGGCGAGGAAACCGCGCTGATGACCTCCATCGAAGGCCACCGGGGCGAGCCCCGTCCGCGGCCGCCGTATCCGGCGGTCAAGGGCCTGTTCGGCAAACCCACCATTCTGAACAACGTAGAAACCTATGCCAATATTCCGCAGATCATTTTAAAAGGCGCCGACTGGTTTGCCTCCATGGGCACCGAAAAATCCAAAGGCACCAAGGTGTTCGCGCTGGGCGGCAAAATCAAGCATACCGGCCTGGTGGAAATCCCGATGGGCACCACGCTGCGGGAAGTAATCGAAGAGATCGGCGGCGGTATTCCCAACGGCAAAAAGTTTAAAGCAGCCCAGACCGGCGGGCCGTCAGGCGGTTGTATCCCCGCGGAACACTTCGATATCCCCATCGACTATGACAACCTGATCTCCATCGGCTCCATGATGGGCTCGGGCGGTCTGATCGTCATGGATGAAGACACCTGTATGGTGGATATCGCAAAATTCTTTTTGGAATTCACGGTAGACGAATCCTGCGGTAAATGTACACCGTGCCGTGTAGGTACCAAACGGCTGCTGGAAATGCTGGATAAGATCACCCAGGGCAAGGGCACAATGGCTGATCTGGATAAAATGGAGCAGCTTTGCTATTATATCAAAGACAACGCGTTATGCGGCCTGGGGCAGACGGCGCCCAACCCGGTATTATCGACGCTGCGGTATTTCCGGCATGAATACGAGGCGCACGTCAAAGACAAGACCTGCCCGGCCGGCGTATGTAAAAAACTGACCAAATATTTTATTGATCCCGACACCTGTAAGGGCTGTACGCTGTGTGCGCGGCAATGTCCGGTGGGGGCCATCGAGGGCAGCGTCAAACAGCCGCACGTCATCAATCAGGACAAGTGCATCAAATGCGGCGCCTGCGCCACCGCCTGCAAGTTTCAGGCGATTTCCAAAAGATAAGAAAGGAGCTTTGCGACAATGGTCAATTTGAAGATCAACGGAATGGACGTCAGCGTGCCGGAAGGCTCCACGATTCTGGAGGCTGCCAGAAAGCTGCAGATCGACATTCCCACCCTGTGTTATATGAAAGAAATCAATGAGATCGGCGCTTGCCGCATCTGCGTGGTCGAAGTCAAGGGCGGCCGGGCGCTGGCCACCGCCTGCGTGTTTCCGGTCAGCGAAGGGATGGAGGTGTTCACCAACACCGAACGGGTGCGCAACGCCCGCAAAACCACCCTGCAGATGATTTTATCCACCCACAACCGGTCCTGCTTGTCCTGCGTGCGTTCCGGCAACTGCGAGCTGCAAACGCTGTGCCGCGAATACGGCATCGAAAACGAGCGGTTGTATGAGGGTGATAAACCTGAAGTGATTTTTGACACCTCCGCGCCCCATATGGTGCGGGACAATTCCAAATGTATTCTGTGTCGCCGCTGCGTAGCTGTCTGCAAACAGCAGCAGGTAGGCGTCATCGGCGCCAACGACCGGGGCTTTGATACCCACATCGGCTGCGTCTACGACGAAACCCTGGATCATGTAGACTGTATCTCCTGCGGGCAGTGTATCGTCAACTGCCCCACCGGCGCGCTCCGGGAGAAGGACGATACCGCCAGGGTCTATGAGGCGCTGGCCGACGAGACCAAGCATGTGGTCGTACAGACCGCGCCGGCGGTCCGGGCGGCGCTGGGCGAAGAATTCGGGCTTGCAATCGGCACCAATGTCGAAGGCAAGATGACCGCGGCGCTGCGCCGGCTGGGCTTCGACAAGGTGTTTGATACCGATACCGCCGCCGACTTTACGATTATGGAAGAAGCGAACGAGCTGGTGGAACGGATCAAAACCGGCGGCGTGCTGCCGCTGATCACCTCCTGCTCGCCGGGATGGATCAAATACTGCGAATATCATTACCCTGATATGATCCCCAACCTTTCCAGCTGCAAATCGCCGCAGCAGATGTTCGGCGCGCTGACCAAGACCTGGTATGCCGAGCAAAACGGCATCGACCCGCAGGATATCGTGGTCGTGTCGGTCATGCCCTGCACCGCCAAAAAGTTTGAAATCGGCCGGGCCGATCAATCGGCCGCAGGCGTACCGGATGTGGATATTTCCATTACCACCCGGGAGCTGGCCCGAATGATCAAACGGGCGCATATCAAGTTTACCGACCTGCCGGACGAGGAATATGACAATCCACTGGGCGAATCCACCGGCGCAAGCGTTATTTTCGGCGCCACCGGCGGTGTGATGGAAGCGGCGCTGCGCACAGCGGTGGAAACCATCACCGGCGAAACCCTGGAACAGGTGGATTTTGAAGCGGTACGCGGCACGGCCAGCGTGAAGGTCGCCGAGATGGACGTCGGCGGTATGCACGTGAAAGTGGGCGTCGCCAGCGGTATGACCGGCGCAAAAGAGCTGCTGGAGCGGGTCAAGGCCGGCGAACAGTTTACCTTTATCGAGATCATGGGATGTCCGGGCGGCTGCGTCAACGGCGGCGGCCAGCCGATCCAGCCGGCGGCGGTATGGCAGACGACAGATGTCAAGGCCAAACGCGCCCACGCGCTGTATGCGGAGGATGCGGCCAAAACCATCCGCAAATCTCATGAAAATCCGGTGGTCAAAAAGGTCTATGCCGAGTATCTGGAAGCTCCCGGCAGCCATAAGGCGCATCAGATCTTACATACCAGCTATGTGGACCGGTCGGGCGACGTGGTGATGTAAAAGCCGCCGTATGTGCGATGAGATGCCGTCTGCACGGTGCGGGGCGGCATAACGATAAAAAACAGCACAAACGGCATTCGGGCAAGGCGGTGCGCCTTGCCCGAATTTTTTTACCGCACAAATGATTCCCTTTTGCTTTTTGGCGCGGCCGTCAAGCCTTTATCTTTGTAAAGGTCTAATCTTTTTCGATCCTTGAGGCCCGCTTACAACGCGCTCGTTCTGTTTTTACTGAAGCTCTTTGCGCTCTCCCGGTAAAGCCGGGGGGCCTCTTGCGAATGCGACAAAAACCGCCGCCCGGATAATCCCCGGGCGGCGGGAATACGGCAAGACACCGCTTTAGATCTGAAAATCACCGAAGGTTAACAGCAGCGGATAATCTTTCACCGGCAGATCGTGAATGACCGTGCC
>CALWVC010000015.1 GCA_944384865.1 uncultured Clostridia bacterium | reverse complement strand
CGCATCTTCGAACGGTTTTACAAAACCGACCGTTCCCGCAGCGAGGATAAAACCGGCATGGGCTTCGGCCTGTATATTGTCAAAACCATTGTTGGGCTGCATGGCGGGACCATCCGGGCCTCCAGCGTTTATGGCTCCTATACCTGCTTTGAGGTGACATTGCCCGGCGCGCAGGGGCTCAAGAGTATTTCCGCGCCGCAGGAGCATTAATCAAGCTTTATATTCCGCCGGAGCTTTCGGCGGATGCTAGCATCATACATACCGCGACGGCACTGCCGCTGCGGCTGCCGGCCGGAATGCCGGCGATGAAAACCAACCGCATCCCTTTGCGTGAAAGGATGATTCGATTTATGAACGACGAGTATAACAATCAGCAGCCTGTGCCCGGTGGGCAGCCGCCGGAGACTTCTGCGCCGCAACAGCCGGATCAGACGCAGCAGTCTGAGAATGCACAGCCGGCGGTTCACAATACCGGTATGCCGGAGGACAACGGTTATACGGCGCAGGCGTCTTACACAGAATCGCAAAACGCTTATACGCCGCAGCAGCCTTACGCGCCGCCGGAGACTTCTTATACACCCCATACTTCGGCTGATCCGGGTGGACAGCCGGCGAACGGCGGGTTTTATACGCCGCCTACGCCGCCTCCAGGCGGACAGCACGGCGCGAAAACCGGCGTGAAAATTTTCTGTGTCGCGCTGGCGGCGGTACTGGTGATTACAATAGGGTGCGGCGTGGGTTATCTGGCAGGCAACCGAAACGGTACCGGCACGGGTACAACAGACGGCGCCGGCGAAGATACCGGCAATTCCATTACCTTTATAGAAGACAAGGTGCCGACCGCCGACGGGATCACGCCGGATGAAAACGGGCTGTATACCGCCGAACAGGTATCGCAGCTGGTGATGCCTTCTATCGTCAGCATCACGACCTACAGTTCTTCGGGCTCCTCTGCCTCTATTTCCTCCGGCGTGATCATTGACGAGAACGGTTATGTGATTTCCAATGATCATATATATGCGGAAATTCCCAACGCCAGGTTTGTGGTGACACTGTACGACAACCGGAGCTTTGCGGCAACATTTGTCGCCGGCGATACCCGCAGCGATATCTGTGTGCTGAAAATGGAGGACGCCTCTGGTTTGACGCCCGCGGCCTTTGGCGACTCCGACGAGCTGCAGGCGGGAGAAGAAGTGGTGGCCATCGGCAGCCCGTATGGCTTCAGCAACTCTGTGACCAAGGGCATCGTGTCTACCCCCAACCGGCGGATCCAATCGACGTCTACCGATTATTCCGGAACGACTTCGACTTATAGCGTGCGGGTGATCCAGACCGATGCGGCTATCAATAAAGGCAGCTCCGGCGGCGCGCTGGTCAATATGAAAGGCCAGGTGGTGGGCATCAGCTCGTCGAAAATCGTGGCCGATACCTATGAGGGTATGTGTTTTTCGATTCCGGCCAACACCGCCAAAGCGGTGGCTTCCGATCTGGTGCAGTATGGAAAGGTGGTCGGTCGCGCCAGGCTGGGTATTACCTACAATGAGGTTTCCAGCGTGCAGGCGGTGGTGAATGATTTGCCCAGCGGCCTGATGATCCATGAGATCAGCACCGAAAGCAGCCTGTATACCAGCGGCTTAAAGCAGGGTGATATCATCTGCGCCATCGACGATCAGGAGATCCGCGTTGCCGCCGATGCGCTGGATGTGATCGAGCGTAAGAAAGCCGGCGATCAGGTGACGCTGAAGGTTTATGTAGCGGCCTCCGGCGGCTATGTGACCCAAACGGCTACGCTGCTGGAAGATGAGAGCACCTCCAGCTATTCTACTGATCAGCCTGAGACGTCGCAGCTTAATCCGTTCAAACAGCAGTCGGGCCCGCCGACAACCAGCGCGGCCGATTGAAATGATCATATTTTTACCGGCGCCCCGTATGAAGCAGGGCGCCGGTTTTGCTCCGAGAATCTTACCATATGCCGCTGCGGCCGGCCCACTGTTTTATATGCCGGAACCGTTGTGAATATTGCACAACGGTTCCGGCATACGATATATGGGAATATTTTTCCGGCCCGTCTGACGCCGGCGGTTTTTTTGGGTGCAAACATGTCAAAAAAAGCATACATATAGCGTAAAAACGTGAACAAACCACAAAATCCTGTATATGCTTGTACATATGCAAATACAGATAATTTATCCAAGGATTGGCACAATTATTTTGTGAAACCGCACAAAAAATATCACTATTTAACAAGAAAAGCAATGTTGTTTGTGGTAAGATAGGCACTACAATAATGGTGAAAATATATGCTTATGTACAGATTGCACAAACTGATCTTAAAAATTCTGTAACAGTAATATAAAAATCAGGACATATGCGGTTGCTTTTCATCCAAAAAAAGCCCATTTTTTTAATTGCCGTCGAGAAAGCCGTGGATAAACCCGGAATTGTGATCGATCCGATGTTTGTTCATGGCCGTTTCGAGTTTACTGGTTTTATATATACGGCAGACTGCCAGAAATCTGAAAAACAGGAGTAATGGGAATGAAAAGATTTATAGCAGGTATGCTTGCGGCCACGGTTGTGCTGTCGATGGGCGGCGTTGCCGCGTTTGCCGAAGAAGCTGCGTCTGCGGCGCAGGGGCAGCAGACGTCTGCGGTTACCGATACGCAGGACGACGAGGTGGTAACCTATGAAGCGTCGAGCACCTATCAACACTATCTGGAGTCGTTGGGCGACGTGACAAGCGGAACCGGCTCCTATGTGCTGGATCCTTCGAAAATCACTGCCAGAACGGCCGGCGTCAGGGTTCTGGATAATTATGACGGCACGACCGGCCAGTCGGTATATACCGGCGAAGAGGATACCGTTGAATATACCTTTGAGGTGGACCAGCCCGGCCTGTATAATCTACAGTTTTTGTACCATACCGAAGACGGTAAAAGCATTTCCATGGAGCGGGCGCTGTATATCAACGGCGAGGTGCCATTTTCCAATGCAGAGACGCTGACCTTTACCCGCATCTGGCAGGACGATTACCAAAACGAGGATAAAAGCTTTGCCAAAGACGCTTACGGCAACGATATCCGTCCTACACAGGTAGAGGTTTTCGGGTGGAACGAGATTTACGCCTGTGATTATCTGGGGTATGAGGCCGCGCCGTTGCAGTTTTATTTTCAACAGGGCGTCAATACGCTTCGGCTGGAATCGGTCAAAGAGCCGATGACCATTAAAGAGATCCGGGTTTTGCCGGTGCAGCAGCTGAAAAGCTACGCGCAGGTCAAGGCCGAATATCAGCAAAACGGCTATACAAATTACGAAGGGCAGGAGCTGATCGTCGAGGCGGAGAGCGCCGTGCGCAAATCCGATCAGACGCTGTATCCGTCGGCCGACTTTTCCTCTCCCGCGACTTCTCCCACCGAAGACTATAAACAGCTGATCAATATGGTGGGCGGCTCCAGATGGCAATATGCCCAGCAGTCCATTACCTGGGAGGTACAGGCGCCGGCAGCCGGGCTGTACAGCATCCGTATCAAAGCCCGCAAAAACCTGTATCAGGGTATGCTTTCCTGTAGGAAGCTGTATATCAACGGCGAGGTTCCGTTTCAGGAGGCCGAGGCGATCTCGTTTACATATGATAAAGACTGGGTGCTGGTCGGCCCGACGACCGAAGACGGGGAAGACTGCCTGGTCTACCTGAACGCCGGCGTCAATGAAATCACGCTGGAAGTCACCCAGGGCGAAACCGGTACTTATGTACAGCAGGCGATGAATGTGCTGACCGAGCTGAACGAAATTTACCGGAACATTATTATGATCACCGGCGTGGCGCCCGACAAATACAGAGACTATAAGCTGGATGAGCTGATGCCCGAGGTGATTGAAAATCTGAAAACCCAGGCGGATATTTTGCAGGGCGTGGTAGACGGCATCGTGGCGCAGAGCGGCCAGAAGGGCTCTGACCTTGCCACTGCCGAAACGCTGGCAAAGCAGCTCAACGATTTTTATAATGATCCCGCGCAGATTGCCAAGCGCCTTACGCTGTTTAAAACCAACATCGGTTCTTTGGGAACCTGGCTGAATACCGCCGGCTATGCGCCGCTGGAGATTGATTATCTTTCCTTCTCCCAGCCGGACAGCGACATTCAGCCGGCCAACAAGAATTTCTTTGTAAACCTGTGGTATAGTGTCAATCAGTTTATCGGTTCGTTTGTGGTTGATTATAACGCCATCGGCAGTTTGACGAAGGAAACGGATGCGGACCAGACCATTGAAGTATGGATGACCGCCGGCACTGTTGCCGGCAGCGGCGGTCAAAGCGCCGGCCGCGATCAGTTCCAGACGCTGCGGTCGATGATCAACGATAAATATACCAGGGAAACCGGCCATGAAGTGGAGTTGTCTCTGGTGAATACAGGCGTGCTGCTTTCTGCGGTGGTGGCGGGCATCGGGCCGGATGTGAGCCTGGGCGTTGCCCGAACCGAGCCGGTCAATTACGCGATCCGCGGCGCGGCGCTGGACCTGACCCAGTTTGATGATTTTAATGAAATTTCCAAACGGTATTCCGAGCAGGCGCTGGTTTCTTCCACCTATGACAACGGCGAGCATGTGGGCGTTTACGGCCTGCCGGAAACACAGACCTTCCAGGTGCTGTTCTACCGGAAGGACGTCCTGGCCGAGCTGGGGCTGAGCATTCCGAGAACCTGGCAGGATGTTATCAACTGCATCACTGTTTTAAATAAAAACAGCCTGGAATTCGGCCTGCCGATTTCCACCACGCTGGATCCCAGCGGCGGCATCCTCACGTTTTATTCTCTGCTGCTGCAAAACGGCGGCACGCTGTATTTAGACGATCAGACCGGCGTCAATCTCTATGACGAGCACGCCACAGTGGCGTTTAAAGAGTGGACCAATTTCTACACCAACTACGATCTGCCGCTGACCTATGATTTCCAAAACCGGTTCAGAACCGGCGAGATGCCGCTGGGCATTTCCAATTATACCTTATATAATACGCTGTCGGTGGCCGCGCCGGAGATCAACGGCCTGTGGGACTTTACCTCTGTTCCGGGAACCGTTCAGGAAGACGGCAGCGTCGACCATTCCAATTCGTTGGACGTGACCTATACCCTGATTCTGGGAGACACCGATAAAAAAGAGCTCGCGTGGGAATTTCTCAAATGGTGGAGCAGCGCTGATACCCAGACGCAGTATGGCACCGAGCTGGAATGTATTTTGGGTCCGGCGGCGCGTTACAACACCGCCAATCTGGAGGCGTTCGAGCGGCTGCCCTGGACAAACGATGAAATCACCAGCCTGAAAGGGCAGCTGGAAAACGCCTATGCAGTTCCGCAGATTCCCGGCAGCTATTTCCTGACTCGGCATATCAACAATGCGTTCTATAAAGTGAAATATTCCGGCACCGATCCGAAAGATACGCTGACGGATTATGCAAAGACCATTGATGAGGAAATCACCAAAAAACGTCAGGAGTTCGGATTATCTACCGCGCAGGACAAATCCTGACGGCGATTTATAAGAATGCTTATTTGGTATATTGCGGTCTGAGACCGCAAGAAGGAGGTCATAATGAAAGCTGCTGAAATTCCGGTCAAGCAGATATCGAGCAAGGTGAGCCTGAAGAAGCGCTTCAGCCAAAACTGGGACTGTTATCTGTATATGGCGCCGTATATGCTCATTTTTTTGACATTTACCGTTTTGCCGGTTGTTATCTCTATTATATTAAGCTTTACCTATTATAATATTCTGGAAACGCCCCAGTTTATATTTTTAGACAATTACAGAAACCTGCTGGCAACCGACGATGTGTTTTTGCTGGCGGTAAAAAATACGCTGATCATCGCGGTAATCGTCGGCCCGGTAGGGTATCTGGCCTGTCTGCTGTTTGCGTGGCTGATCAACGAGCTGTCGCCCATTGTCCGGGCGGTCATGGTGGTCATTCTGTATGCGCCGACCCTTTCCGGCGGCGCTTATACCATCTGGCAGGTGATGTTTTCCGGCGACGCTACGGCGTGGATCAACGGTATGCTGCTGAATTTCGGGTTGATAGACGGACCGATTCAGTTTTTGACCAACGCACAATATATGATCTGGATCTGTATCGTCGTGCAGATCTGGATGAGTCTGGGCGCGGGCTTTTTGTCCAATGTGGCCGGTTTCCGTTCGCTGGACCGCTCCCAATATGAAGCGGGCTATGTAGACGGTATCCGTAACCGGTGGCAGGAGTTGTGGTTCATTACGCTGCCCAGCATGCGTCCGCAGATGATGTTCAGTGCGGTTATGAGCATCACCGCTGCATTTTCAGTGGGCGATATTACGGTGCAGCTGTTCGGCAACCCCAGCACCGATTATGCGGCGCATACCATCCTGAACCATATTACCGACTATGCGACGGTGCGGTTTGAGATGGGCTATGCCTGTGCGATTGCGACGATTCTGTTCGCTACGATGGTGGGGCTGAATGAACTGATACAGAGATTGCTTGGAAAGGTGGGTCAGTGATATGGAGCAGGTAAAAAAGATCGACGCCCCGCTTGACCCGTCTAAGATCAAGGTTTCCAAGAAAGTGTTTAATCCGGGCCTGGCGCGATCCCGGTGGGGCAACATTTTCAATTTTGTGTTTTTGTGTCTGGTCGGCACTTTTATGGTGTTCCCGCTGGTTATGATCATCAACAACGCGTTCAAGCCTATGGATGAGCTGTTTTTGTTCCCGCCGCGAATCTTCGTACAGAACCCGACGTTTGAAAACTTTTCAAACATCAGCGTTCTGATGAGCCAGTCGTGGATCCCGTTTTCCCGGTACATATTCAATACGATCGGAACCTGTGTGGTAGCGACTTTCTTTCATATCATCTTCGCGTCGCTGGCGGCATATGTGCTTGAAAAACGCGATTTCCCGGGCAGAACCGTTCTTTTCAAAATCGTGGTCGTGTCGCTGATGTTTACCCCCGCGGTAACGGGGATCCCAAACTATATCATTATGTCCAAGCTGGGGATCATTGATACCTACTGGGCGCTGATCCTCCCTTATATAGGCAGCTCAATGGGCCTGTATCTGATGAAACAGCATTTAAGCGCGTCGGTGCCTACCGCGCTGCTGGAGGCGGCCCGTATCGACGGCGCTAACGAGCTGCGGATTTTCCGGAGCATCGTGATGCCGATGGTCAAGCCCGCATGGCTGACCATGATGCTGTTCTCGGTGCAGTCCATGTGGGGCATCACCGGCGCCAACACGATCTTCACCGAAGCAAAGAAACCGTTGTCTTACGCGTTGAACCAGATCGTCAGCGGCGGTATTGCCCGCGCGGGCGCGGGCGCGGCTGTGCAATTGATTATGATTACGCCGCCGATTTTGATTTTCATTATTACCCAGACCCAGGTGCTGGATACGATGGCATCCTCGGGCATCAAAGACTAAAAGGAGGAGGAAGCCAGTTGAAAAGCAAAACAGGCAGAATCTGCAAACTGATCATTACACTGTTGTTTTCCGTTGCGATATGCTCCTCCACGGTCATTGCGGAACCCTATCAGTCTTATGTGTGGGACCTGCAATCCGGCATATATTATTTGGCGCCGGACGCGATGCAGTATTCCAGAAGCATCAATACCAAGGATTTAGTAGACGCAGCCGGCCAGCCTGTGGGCGCGCTTTCCAATCCGACCAATATTGAGGTCGGTGCGGACGGCCTGATTTATATCACGGATACCGACAACAATCGGTTTGTTGTTCTGAATCCCGATTTTACGCTGAATAAGATTATCAGCAGCTTTAAGCATACCATTACCGATGCCGCCGGCAACCAGACGGTGATTGACGATGTGTTCAATAAACCGGGTTCGATCTTTATCGATGACGATGGAAGCATGTATATCTGCGACACCACCGGTCTGACTTCGGCAAACGTCGATGCGGCTGATGCGTCGAAGGTTGGCGCAGACAATGAGGCGGGTCGGATTATCCATTTAGACCGGGATCTGAACCTGATCCGGATCATTTGGGGGATCACCTCGCCTGTCCTGCCGGATGGTTTCGTGTTCCGCCCGTCCAAGATCGCGGTAGACGGCGCAGGCCGGATCTTTGTGGTGGCCGCCAACTTTAACATGGGTCTGATTGAGTTGAGCAAAACCGGCGAGTTTGTACAGACGCTGGGCGCGCCGAGCGTTACGGTCAATCTGATCGATCTGATGTGGCGTGCGATCTCTACAGAGGCGCAGAAAGAGCAGATGACCACCTATGAATCTACCGAGTTCAACAATCTTGACATCACCGAAGACGGGTTTATTTACGTCACGTTGGATACTTATGACGAGTCGGCAAACGACCGGCCTGATTTTCTGAAAAAGCTGAACGCCAAGGGCGGCGACGTGTTGAAAAAGATGGAGACAAACGATCCGTTCGGCGACTTTGCAGCGGTCGGCATCACTTCAGATTATGACGGATATGCCAGATTGTGCGATGTAACTGCGCTGGACAATGATATGTACGCCGTGTTGGATCGTGAGCGCAACCGCGTGTTTGTATATAACGGCGAGGGGCAGAACCTGTTTGAGTTCGGAAGTCCGCCGGACGATCGCGACGGGATGTATGTTTCCTATATTAACGGAACGCTGAATTCTCCGGTGTCGATGGACTGGCTGGGGGATACCTGTCTGGTTCTGGATTCAGCGTTGCAGATGGTGAACGTCTATACGCCTACTGAATACGGCGCTCGGATCTTTGAAGCGACCCGGCTGCATGCCGCCAATGAATACGATAAAGAAAGCGAAGTCTGGCAGGAGGTGCTGGTGCTGAACAACAACAGCGCCGCCGCGAAAGATAATCTGGGTCAGGTGGCCTACCGCAACGAAGACTGGCCGACGGCCATGAAATATTTTAAAGAGATCTATAATGTTGATGATTATTCCAAGGCTTATAAATATCAGCGAAAGATGCTGATTGAAGAAAACTTCCTATATGGCGTTGTCGGCGTCGTTGCGCTGATTGTGCTGCTGATAGTGATCAAAAAGCTGTGGAAAAAGTTTGTTCCAAAGGCCAAAGAGCAGTCATACTGGGGTCGGTTGGGCTATTGTAAAACGGTGATTTTCCGACCGCTGAACGGGTTTTGGAACCTGACGAAAGAGGGTCGGGGCAGTGTCGGCGCTGCGACGACCATCCTGATCGCGGCCAGCCTGATCTCGGTGCTGCAGGCGCGGTTTACGGGCTTTATCTTTGATCCGGATTCCGAAAGCACCAATCTGATTATGACGATGCTGACGCTGATTCTGCCGGTTTTGCTGTTTACGGTTTGCAGCTGGGCGGTGACCTCTCTGATGAGCGGCGAGGGGACGCTGAAAGATCTGTATATCGGCGCCTGTTATTCCACCACCCCCGTTATCATCCTGTATCCGATCGCGATTGTTCTCAGCAACATCATGGTGGCGGAGGAAGGCAATCTGTATCAGGTGTTTCTGACCATCGCGTTGATCTGGGTGTTGTTGCTGCTGTTTTCCAGCTGTATGCGGATCAACGATTATACGCTGGGTAAGGCGATCGGAGTGACGATCATTATTGTCGTGGTAATGGTTTTGGTGGTGTTCCTGGCAATTCTGTTCTTTGCGCTGATTCAGCAGATGATAGAGTTTGTCCAAAACCTCGGCATCGAATTATCCAACAGGGCATAGGGAGGAGCGTGCAATATGAAAAAATTGATAGCGGTTCTGATCCTTGTGCCCATGGTGCTCCTGCTGTTGCCGTCTTGCGGATCGGCTGAAAAACAGAATCCGGAGAGGCCGGATGTTATTCCCACAGAGGGCACCAGCTCTTATGATCTGACCAGCGACGTATACAGAACGGTGGCTGAAAGCGGTTCGCTGATTTTGCAGTATAACGATCTGACTACAGATATCGCGGTGACCAATAAAAACACGGGTTATCGGTGGTCCACCGAATATTCGTCAGACGAATCTGTATACCGCGGCGAGATCTTTACGATGGATTATTACACCACGTCAGGTATGCTGCAGACGATCAGTTCCGTTACGGATTCCATTGAAAAAGGGCAGTTTACCGCGCAGGAAATTGACGGCGGCATAAAAGTACAATATGGTCTGGGCGATGTTGGGTTTAAGGTTGTTTGTCCGCTGAGTATTTCCCAGAGCCGGGCTGAACAGTTCCTGGAAAAGATGAGCGATGAGGATCTGGCGACCTTCAACAACTATTACCAGCTGATCGACTTTGACGATCCGATGTATGAAAACTATGACGAGGAAGCCATGGTGGATCTGGAAAAGGCTTATCCGTTGGCAGTTAATGAGCCCTGGTATTATCCATACGGATCGCTGGACTATTACGATGTAGATGAATTGAACCAGCTGTTTGCCAGGGTCGGCTATACCGAAGAGGATGCCGCGCATGATAACAGAAATTCCAATACGGCAATGGACCGTCCGGAATTCAGCGTCAGTATTTATTATACGCTGCAAAATGACAAGCTGACGGTACGCATTCCCGAAAGCGAGCTTTACAGCCCTGACGATTATACCATCGATAATATCAAGCTGCATCCGGGCTTTCTGGATTTTGATATGTCCACGCAGGGATATTTTCTGTTGCCGGACGGGTCGGGTTCGATCATGGAATTCAACAACGGCAGGGAAAGTATTCGCAGCGACGCGGTTTATATCAACCTTTACGGCATCGACGAGGCCCGGGGCATTACGGAAAAGGTGGCCTATTATAACGACGCGGTCTTCCCGGTTTACGGCGCCTGTATCCGTGCGCAGGATCCGGCGAACCAAAACGGCGTGCTGACCATTGTGGAAAACGGCGAGACGTTTGCCGGTGTGGTTGCCCATCCCAGCGACGGCGTCTCCAGCCATAACGTCGCGTATCTGGAATTCCGGGTGGATGAGAAGACCAGACTACAGGCGCTGAGCAATTCCGGCTCAGATGAAGACTATACGATGTACCAGTTCCAGCGTTACCAGGGCGATTTGCAGCTAAGCTATAATTTCCTGTCCGGGACCAACGCGGAATATACGGGCATGGCGAAGGTCTACGAGCAATATCTGTTTGGCGACGAAGCGGCGAATACCGTCACAAAAGATTATTATTCTACCGTGGAAATGGTCGGCGTGATTAACGGTTATGCCAACCTGCTGGGTATTGAATATAATAATAAGATCGCCTTGACCACTTATGAACAGGTGGGGCAGATTGCAAAGGATCTGCAGGCCAGTGGCTTTAACAATATGAACGTCAAGCTCAGCGGCTGGTCCAACGGCGGTCTGGCCCACGGCTATGTGGAGAAGATTAAACCCGCCTCTCAAATGGGCACAAAAGAACAGCTGACCACGCTGATCTCTGATCTGAAAACCATCGGTATCGATGTGTTCCCGGACGCCGACGTGCAGTATGTCTACGATACGGAAAAAAAGCCGTCGAAAGGAGATCAGACCGAGCTGCTCACCCGGCAGACCGGTATGCTGTATGATTACGATCCGGTATATTTCTATGGCTACGCCGGCCATTATGCCAAGTATATTCTGAATATGGACGCCTTTAAGAGAAATCTGAGCGGGTTCCTCACCGGCGTTTCAGAATTAGGAACCCAAAACGTATCCTTGCGGAATATCGGTGCACAGGTCAACGCCAACTATGACCGGGACAATTTTATGGACCGGCAGGAGACGCTGGAAAACCTGCTGCAAACTGTGCAGGATACGGTGGACCAGGGCTATACGATTATGGGATCCGGCGGCATCGGGCCGTTTACCAAATATCTGGACGTGATCAATAATCTGCCGCTGGAGTCTGCGGGCTATGACAAGTGCGACTACAGTGTGCCGTTTACGGCCATGGTGCTCAGCGGGCATACTGACTATACGTCAAAGGCCATCAATCTCAGTGGTGGTGAACGCAGCGACCTGTTGCGGATCATCGAGTCCGGCGCGGGGGCCTACTTCACCTTTACCGGTACCTATTATGACGATATCTCAGGTTGGGCCACCGAAAGCATGTATTCTACGGTGTATGACGACATCAAGGATATGATGCTGGAGAAGTATCAATATTTGCAGCAGGCGATGCAGTATACATACGGCCAGAAGATCACCGATCACCAGCGCCTGGCGGAAGGCGTTTATAAAACCACCTACCAAAACGGGTATGCAACCTATGTCAATTACACAGACAATGATTATCAGACAAACGGCGTTACCGTCAGGGCGCAGGATTATCTGACAGTAAAGGAGGGATAGAGCAATGGCTACACAGGCAAAGACAATGCCAAAATTCAAATCCAAGCACGCGCTGGAATCCAAACAGCGCAGATACGGCTATCTGTTCTGTCTCCCGTTTATTATCGGCGCGGTGATTTTCGTGCTGTATCCGCTGGTGCTGTCGGTGCTCTACAGCTTTTCAGACGTTATGGTCGAAAACCAGAAAGGTCTGGTCATGAGAAACTGGGGCTTTCAGAACTACGACGAGATCTTTAATGTTGACGTCACGTTCCGGGAAAACATCTTGGACTCTCTTGGAAACATGGCCATCAACGTGCCGGTGGTGGTGATTTTCGCGTTCTTTATGGCCAGTGTGCTGAACACCAAATTTCTGGGGCGCGGTTTTGCCCGGTCGATCATGTTTCTGCCGGTTATTATCTCTACAGGCGTGGTGGTCTCGCTGTCCAGCGGAGATCTTGCAGCGTCGCTGATGAGTGCCGGCGACCGGTTTGCCGCTTCAGACAGCGCAGACGCCATTCAGGTCACCCAGACCTTTGAAAACATGCTGCTGCAGATGGGTCTGGGCACGGGCTTTGTAGATTTTATCATTGGCGCGGTCGGGCGGATCAGCGAAATCACCAATCTGTCGGCGGTTTCAATCGTGATCTTTATCGCCGGCCTGCAGAGCATTTCCACTTCCATCTATGAGGCCGCTTATATTGAGGGCGCTACCAAGTGGGAAGTGTTCTGGAAAATCAGCCTGCCGATGATCAGCCCGCTGATTCTGTTGTCCATCGTTTATACGGTGGTTGATTCGTTCACCAGTGATTCCAACGCGGTTATTTACCAGATCCACCAGCAGATTCTGGGCGGCGTCAACGATGTGGCGTCGGCTATGGCGGTGGTTTATTCACTGATTATTCTGGCGATTCTGGGCGTTGTGTTCCTGATACTGTCCAAGATCGTATTCTATCAGGATTAAAGGGAGGGATATCATGAGCAGTTTGTCAAAAGCGGGTGTGCCGGATATTCCCCACACCAAACGGAAGATGGATAAGGCCAAGGCCAAGAAATATTTCTTTAAATATGTGGTTTCATTGGTTCGGTGGATTTTTATTCTGGGTATGTGCTTTGTGGTATTATATCCGCTGTTTTCCAAGATCATGATTTCCTTCATGAGTATTGAGGATATGTATAACGCTTCGGTGCGTTATATCCCCCAAAGTTTCACGCTCAGCAACTATCTCAACGCGTGGACCCGGTTCGGCGGGTGGGAGACGTTTTTAAATACCTTTATCCTGACGCTGTTGTGCGCGCTGCTGCAGGTCATCAGCGCTACACTGGTCGGTTATGGACTGGCCCGGTTTAAATTCCGGCTGAACAAGCTGGTGTTTATCATGGTCATCATCGCGTTGTTGCTCCCGCCGGATCTGTTGTTCTCACCCCGGTATGGTATCTTCCTGAATCTGGGCCTGAGCATGCGCGGTCTGTTCGGTGAAGAGTTTACGATGATCGGCGATACTTATATCCCGATGCTGGCGTTTGCCATTACCTGCACCGGTCTGAAGTGCAG
>CALWVC010000014.1 GCA_944384865.1 uncultured Clostridia bacterium | reverse complement strand
GGATAGGGAATATAGGTCGTATTATACAGCGGCACGCCGGCGCTGTTGCGGATCTCGGCGTCGGAAGTGACAGCCATGCTGCCCTGGGTCATGCCGTGAAAGCCGCCGGTAAATGCAAATACACCGCGCCGGTTTTTGTTTTTACGCGCCAGTTTCAGCGCGGATTCTACCGCGTTGGTTCCGGTAGGACCACAGAACATGATTTTATAATCCAATCCTCTCGGGCGCAGAATCTTGGTTTCAAACGTTTCAATAAAAGACGCCTTTGCCACGGTATGCATGTCCAGCGCGTGGATAATGCCGCCGTTTTGCATATATCGGATCACCGGCTCCATGATCGCCGGGTTGGAATGCCCATAATTCAGCGCGCCTGCGCCTGCGAAAAAGTCCAGATACTCATCGCCCTTTGCGTCTCGGAGGACAGAGCCTTTTGCTGTTTCATAGGTATCGGTAAATTTCCTGCAATAGGAACGTACATTGGATTCATACTGATCAAAAACGTCCATGAAAAACCGCCCTTACATGATTAAATTATCATAACACATCAATTATAGTCCCGAGGTTGTTTAAAGTCAACAATAAATATTCGCTATATCCCCTGCGTGGTCTGGATGGTTCTCAGTGGAACGGCTGTACAGATGATAGTAGACTCCGTGTTGTTGCATCAGAGCGTCATGGGTGCCCTGTTCTTCGATGCCCTGGTCGGTCAATACCAAAATCAGCGACGCGTTGCGAATGGTGGTCAGACGGTGGGCGATGGTGAAGGTCGTACGCCCTTTGGCCAGCCGTTCCAGCGATTGCTGCACAATCTGTTCGCTTTCGTTATCCAGTGCAGAGGTCGCTTCGTCCAGAATCAGGATCGGCGGATTTTTCAAAAATGCCCGGGCGATGCTGATCCGCTGTTTCTGCCCGCCGGACAGCTTGACGCCGCGTTCACCTACATAGGTATCGTAGCCATCAGGCAGCCGGCTGATAAATCCATGTGCGCCGGCGTCCTTTGCTGCCTGGATAATATCCTCTTTTGGCGCGCCCGGACGGCCGTAGGCGATGTTTTCAAATACCGTTCCGGAGAATAGATAAACATCCTGCTGTACGACGCCGATGTGTTCGCGCAACGACTGCATTGTGAAGGTTCGGATATCCTTTCCGTCCAACAGGATCCGGCCGCCGGTCACGTCGTAAAACCGCGGGATCAGGTTGCAAAGCGTGGTTTTACCGCTGCCGGATGGGCCGACCAGCGCTACATTTTCACCGGCGGCGACTGAAAGGCAGATATCTGATAATACCGGCTCGCCGTTTTCATAAGAAAACGAAACATGGTCGAAAGTTACATCGCCCCGCACATTGGTGAGCGCTACCGCGTCCGGCTGGTCGAAAATGTCGATATTCGCGTCCATGATTTGATAAAACCGTTCGATGCCGGTCATACCGCGCTGGAACTGTTCAGCAAACTGCACGATGGTGCGGATTGATGCAATCAGCGTTGTTACATATAACAGATAGGCGACCAGTTCCGCCGGGGCGATACCGCCGCCGATCATAAACAGCGCGCCGGCAATGACCACCAAAATATACATCAAGCCGTCAAACAGCTTGTTGGTGGCTTCAAAACCGCCCATATAAAGATAGCTTTTTCGTTTGATATCTAAAAAAGCGCGGTTTCCCGCATGGAATTTTTCCAGCTCGATCTCTTCGTTGGCAAAGGACTTAACCACCCGCACGCCTAACAGACTGTCCTCCACCTGAGCGTTGATCTCGCCTACCTGCACGCGCTGCCGACGAAACTGTGTGCGCATCCTGCGATTAAAAAAGGAGGCGGCCAGCAGCATAAACGGTAACACCGAGAAGATAATCAGCGTCAACCAGATGTTCATCGTGCATAAAATAATAAACGAGCCGGTAATTTTGATGCCGGCAATAAAAAATTCCTCCGGGCAGTGATGGGCAAATTCGGTTACGTCAAACAGGTCAGAGGTAATTCTTGACATAATCTGGCCGATTTTCGTATTGTCAAAATAGTTAAAAGAAAGATTTTGCAGATGGTCGAACAGATCTGCGCGCATATCGGTTTCGATACGTGAGCCGGCAATATGGCCGATCGAAGCCATAAAAAATGTAGCGCCTGCGTCTACCAACCGTAAAAACAGATAAAACGCCCCTAACTTTAAAACGATTTCCACCGTCAGTGCAGATAAATCGTTGATCCCCAAGTCGGTGATATAACGGACAATCAGCGGCAAAACCAGCTCGCATACCGTTGTCAGCGCTGCACAAAATAAATCCAGAATAAAAATCCATTTATACTTTTTAAAATAAGGCAAAAACCGGCGGATGAGTCCTTTCGGCCGGGTTTTGGTTACTGTTTTCAATGTTGCTTCCTCCTGTTGCAATATGGCAGATGGTTTTTATTTATTATGCCATATTTGGCCGGGGAAGGCAAGGGGCAGGCGGTTGTTTTGCTGTTACCACAGCTTGGCAGATTTGATGGATCAGGCCTTTTACCGTTGCGCAGGCAACTGAAATATATACAGAAAAAGAAAGCTATGAGCAGTCCGCTTTTATAATAAAATTCCGGTAAATTCCGTTAAAAAACATTGCAAATTTTGCAGTTATAAGATACAATAAATACAACTATGAAATCCGGGAGGAATGAACGTTGATCTGGCATTCGTCAACCGCTACAGATATTGTAGCCGCGCTGGATTCTGATATGGAAAAAGGCCTGACCGACGAGGTTGTGCAACAGAAATTAAGGCAATTTGGGAAAAATCAGTTTACTGAAAAACGAAAAAAAACCTTTATTCAGCGATTTCTGGAGCAGATGAAGGACGTCATGGTGATCATTTTGATCATTGCGGCGGTGGTTTCAGCCGCAGTGACCGCGATCCAGGGCACCAACGAGTGGCTGGAGCCCATCGTGATTATCGCCATCGTACTGCTGAACGCGCTGTTGGGCGTGATTCAGGAAAGTAAAGCCGAGGCGTCGTTGGAAGCGCTGAAAAACCTGGCCGCACCGTCTGCCAAGGTGATTCGAAACGGTGCGCAGCAAACCATCGACGCCACCGGGCTGGTGCCGGGGGATGTGATTGTGGTAGAGGCCGGCGACTATATTCCGGCGGATGCACGGCTGATTGAATCTTTCAGTTTGCGGTGTGACGAGTCGATGCTGACCGGCGAATCGGTGGCGGCGGATAAAGACGCCGGCGCGCTTTGTCCGGATATTGCGGGAATCGGCGACCGGGTCAATATGCTGTTCAGCGGTTGTTCGGTGGCGTATGGACGCGGCAAGGCTGTGGTGACCGAAACCGGGATGCATACCGAGATGGGTAAAATCGCCACGATTCTGAAAGGGACAGACGATAATATTACGCCGTTACAGTTGAAGCTGGCTAAGCTGGGAAAAAATCTGGGCTTTATCGCGTTAGCGGTTTGCGCGGTGATCTTTATTTACGGCGCGATCATGCGACTGGGTCTGTTGGATATGTTTATGACCGCGATTTCGCTGGCGGTAGCGGCAATTCCGGAAGGGTTGCCGGCGATTGTTACCATTGTGCTGGCGTTGGGTGTGCAGCGCATGGTCAAGAAAAACGCGATTATCCGACGGTTACCGGCGGTGGAGACGCTGGGCAGCGCGTCGGTAATCTGTTCAGATAAAACCGGCACGCTGACCCAGAACCGGATGACGTTGGTCAAAGTTTATTCTGCTGGAAAAATTCAGGACGTCACGGAGGATTCTCCGGACGATGTAGCCGCGCTGTTGCGGCTGGGCGCACTGTGCTGCGACGGGACAGTGGAGATACGCGATGGAAAACAGGTGCATCGGGGCGATCCTACCGAGACGGCGATTGTTGCGGCGATGATGAAGGTATTGAAAACCGATAAGCAGACGCTGGACGATAGCTATCCCAGAATGTGTGAAATCCCCTTTGATTCCGAGCGGAAGCTGATGACCACGGTCTGTGTGATTGACGGCAAGCCGTATGCAATTGTCAAGGGCGGTTCGGATATTGTGATCGAACGCAGTCATAACATTCATAAAGAAGAAGTACTCAAGGCCAATGCGCAGATGGCAAACGATGCGCTGCGGGTGTTGGGCATTGCGATCAAACCGTTGGACGAAGTGCCCAGTAATCCGACGATGGAGCAGCTGGAATATGATCTGACTTTTGTAGGCCTTGTGGGGATGATTGATCCGCCCAGAGAAGAGGCAAAGGTGGCTATTGAAGAATGCAAGCGCGCGGGTATTCGCACGGTGATGATAACCGGAGACCATGTGGCGACTGCTTCTGCCATTGCACGGCAGCTTGGAATTCTACAGGAGTCGGATCGTGCGGTTACCGGCACAGAGCTATCTGAAATGACCGACGAACAGCTGTTTGAACAGATTGAGCATATTTCGGTTTATGCCCGGGTATCGCCGGAGGATAAAATTCGTATTGTGCAGACCTGGCAGAAGAAAGGCGAGGTCGTGGCAATGACCGGCGACGGCGTCAACGACGCGCCGGCATTAAAAGCGGCGGATATTGGCTGCGCCATGGGCATTACCGGCACCGACGTCGCCAAAGGTGCCGCTGCAATGACGCTGACTGACGACAATTTTGCGACGATTGTAACAGCCGTGAAGGAAGGGCGCGGCATTTACGACAATATTCGTAAAGCGGTGCATTTTCTGTTATCTTGTAATCTGGGTGAGATTATCACAGTGTTTGTGGGAATGCTGCTGTTCCATGTACAGCCGCTGACACCGATTCTGCTGTTGTGGATGAACCTGGTTACCGACAGCCTGCCGGCGCTGGCGCTGGGCGTAGAGCCGGTTGAACGGGACGTGATGGATCATAAACCCCGGAAGAAAAACGAAAGTATTTTCGCGCATGGTCTGGGCATCAACGCGATCTGGCAGGGCGTGATGTTTGGCGGGATTACCATTGCAGCCTTTGTAATCGGGCTGACTGCGCATGGCTGGACCTGGGGCGCCGCATTTACACAGGAAGAAATGATTTACGCACAAACCATGGCTTTTGCCGTGCTATCGATTTCACAGCTGTTCCATGCGATGAACTGCCGGTCGGAGCATTCGCTGTTCCGCGCGGGCTGGTTTAAAAATAAGATGATGTGGCTGGCGTTTGGAATCTCGTTGCTGCTGATGCTGGCGGTGTTGGCCATTCCACCGGTGCGCACGGTGTTTGGCGTGGCCAATCTGAACAGCACCGAATATTTAGAGATTTTGCTGCTGGCAATCATACCGCTGGTGTTGACCGAGTTGGTGAAACTGGGTACCTGGTTGGTACACAAAATGCGCAGCGGAAAATAAGAACAGCGATTGTGTGATAAATAGAGCCGGATTAGTGTCGTATGGGGAATGGCGTTGATCCGGCAGATTATTGTATGGGTTGTTACAGCTGTAACAGTTGCAGCTGCTCATTTAGAATATAGCAGACTGCAGTTGTTATGCATGTTGATTGATATAATTTACGGTAAAAAAAGTACATAGTTGTGGGGGAGAAATTGCAATGGAACATTATCGGGCGATGACAAAGCGGTTTCCACGGCCGACCAGTTGGTTGTTTTTTTATGTGTTTATCCGCTTTCCATTGGGTATCATTTTTGGTATTTTAAATCTGTTTTCGTTATCAGGGCAGAGAATAATCGCAGAAAATCATTTGTTTGGCATTGCCTTAGAGCAGGAAGAACTGCTGATTAATCTGGCGTATGCTTTGCAAATTGGTATGCTGCTATTGATATTTGTGCTTATGATTCGAATGATTCGGCTGACACGCGGCGCTTATCTGGCGAATATGATCTTTCTGGGTATCGAGACCTTGCTTATAGGGTTTAACTTTATGATGTCCGGTTGGTGGATAGGCAATCCGATCGTGTATTTTATAGTCGGGTCGGTCGTCTGGGGATTGGTGTGGATGTTGCCCAATGTCATCTATTTCAAAAAACGGACGCTGTTGTTTACCGAAGATGAAGCAGATCCGATTCCGAGATTTCCGGTTCGAGTTGTGCCGCAGGATGGACGGTGGATCTGCCCAAAATGCGGATTGCAGGATAATGTTGTGGGCAGCCCGTGTGCAACTTGTCGACTGCTGCCAACCTTTATGCCGGAAGTACAGGAGACAGTGCCGTCGGCGGGCGCAGACCGGCATCCACCCGTATCGGCGCAACAACCCACCCAGGTTGTCGCACTGGATTCGTCTGCCCGGCCGGGCAACGAAACGGCGGCGGGTGGACAGACGCTGGGACAGCAGGCGGAAAAAATCTGTCCGCAATGCGGCGCTGTTTATGATGCTTCCTGCGCGTTTTGCCCGAATTGTGGAGTGCCGCTGCAGCTGAAAAGTTCTGCACCGCCGCAGGAATCATCTGAAAAACAACCGGATAAGTTCCGGCGCTGGCGATGGTTGATTATCGGTCTGACGACAGGTGTTCTGGTTGTAGGTATTATATGTGCATTGATGGTTGTTTACAGTAAGCCCGGTTATGCCTGTACAGTTGCCGGATGTAACGAGCGTGTCAGTGCGGCGGATCATGCCCAGGGACGTCTATACTGTGCAAACCATGCATGTAGTGTCGCCGGTTGTCTGGAACCCCATGCATCTGGCAGCAGTGTTTGTACAATGCATCAAAATGCCGCGGGCAGCGCACCGGACAATTATAACGGCGATACACCTGTCGCTACGCAGGAGGATAATCGGTGTCAGGCGGCTGGTTGCGGTAACTATGTTTTAGAAGGAGAATCCTATTGTGCGGTGCATCGATGCAATGTGACCGGATGCCATGCGCAAGTGGATTATGGGTCCTTTTATTGTAAAGAGCACTGTTGTCAGGCGGCTGGTTGTTCTCAACAGGTTGTGGAGAATAAATCTTACTGCCAGCAGCATGCTTGCCCGGTAGCCGGTTGTATGTCTGAGAAAATATCTTATGAATATTATTGCGCGGAACATCAGTGCGGTGAGTTTGGCTGCTCAAATCAGGCTGAAAGCGGCAAGGATTACTGCGAAGAACATTTGTGTCATGTCATCGGCTGTAGTCAGCATGTATCGGATGGCGAACTGTTTTGTGACATGCACCGCTGCGACGAATTTGGTTGTCATGCCCAACAGGATGGCGCATCTCTATATTGTGTAGACCATCGTTGTGAATATGGCAGATGTATTTCCGGAAAGAGTTGGGGCTCCGATTATTGTTTTCGGCATGAACGGATTGTTGAGCAGGAGCAGGAAGACGGATATTATTATTAAAAATGAAAAAACATCCACATGCAGAACGGTCACACTTGATAGAGAACGGTAGAAGCGGCGCTGTTTGTATGAGATGCTTTAAAAGAACGGTCAATTAAAATTTGCGCGGTTTGCAAAAAAAGAACCGGATCTGTGAATAACAGATCCGGTCCTTTTTGAATGTTGTTTTAGCAAACGCCCTGCGCCAACATGGTGTCAGCGACTTTTGTAAAGCCGGCAATATTCGCACCGACTACAAAGTTATCGGTATAGCCATATTGTTTTGCGGCTGCAGAGGCATTTTTATAGATGTTGATCATGATATCATGCAACTTATTATCAACGGTCTCAAAGCTCCAGGAGGTCATGCCTGCATTCTGGCTCATTTCCAGTGCAGAAGTAGCTACGCCGCCCGCGTTAGCCGCTTTGCCAGGGCCGAACAGGATCTTGTTGTCCAAAAAGACGTTGGTTGCACCGATGGTGCTGGGCATGTTCGCGCCCTCTGCCACAGCAAATACACCGTTTTTGACCAGCATTTTTGCATCGTCTTCATCCAGCTCGTTCTGTGTTGCGCAGGGCAGCGCAATATCACAGGGGATGCTCCAGATGCCTTTGCCGTCGGTATATTTCGCAGTGGGATGCGCCTTGACATATTCAGAGATCCGGCCGCGTTCCACTTCTTTGATGCGTTTGACGGTATCCAGCTTGATTCCGTCCGGATCATACACATAACCGGTAGAGTCAGACAGCGCAACCACTTTGCCGCCCAGTTGCTGGGCCTTTTCGGTGGCGTAGATCGCCACGTTGCCCGAACCGGAAATAACAACGGTCTTGCCCGCAATAGATTTGCCATGATCTTTGAGCATTTCATCCAGGAAGTAGATCAGGCCGTAACCGGTAGCTTCTGTCCGGGCCAGAGAACCGCCGTAAGTCAGCCCTTTGCCGGTCAATACGCCCTCAAAGCTGTTTGTCAGCCGTTTATACTGGCCATAAAGATAGCCGATTTCCCGGCCGCCGACACCGATATCGCCAGCAGGCACATCGGTGGTGGCGCCGATATGACGGAACAGTTCAGTCATAAAGCTCTGGCAGAATGCCATCACTTCACGGTCGGATTTACCCTTTGGATCAAAATCGCTACCGCCTTTACCGCCGCCGATGGGCTGGCCGGTCAACGAGTTTTTAAAGATCTGCTCAAAACCTAAAAACTTGATGGTACCAAGTGTTACCGACGGATGCAGGCGCAGACCGCCCTTATACGGGCCGATGGCGCTGTTGAACTGCACCCGATAGCCGGTATTGACATGTACTTTGCCATCATCGTCCACCCATGGGACCCGGAAAATAATCTGACGCTCCGGCTCTACCAGGCGCTCTAAAATCGCGGCCTGCTCGTATTTGGGATTAGCGTTGATAACCGGTTCCAGAGAGGTCAATACCTCAGTGGCCGCCTGGATAAACTCAGGCTGGCTCGGGTTTTTCTGGATCAGATGATCCAAAACATTTTGTACATAGGACATAACAGCGATTCCTCCGATTCATATAAAAATACTTTGGTTATTTTATCACAATTTCGCGTATATGTAAATCCATTTGTTATATTAAATTTAAAAAATTGGAGAAATTATTAAATTCCAGTATGAACATCTGTATAATTTATATAATTTTCTGTATAATTTTGCGTCGGCGCGCGTCAATGGAGAACCGGATGGATTGCGTCGCATACGATTTGACCGGTTAAAACGCGGTGATCGTTTGTTTTATGGGATTGCCGTTCTATCTCTATTGCTTATACGGCAGTGACTGCGCGTTTTTAACAACATATTCTGCAAATGTGACTTTACAGATGATCTTGCGGCATGTAGCTTATGATATGGTTTGACAGCTTCATCAAACAGATCTGTTTATCTAAAAACAGTTGCTCTTTTTCGTCTTTTTACATCAGGCGACGCATAGAATATACTAATCTATTCTGGAAGTTAGCAGATGAAATTCTTCAAATTTATGCAAAAGGACTGGTTGTAATGATGGCAACGATCCGTTTAAAGCCATTGCTGTTCCATCTGGCACTGCCGCTGGCGGTGGGCGGCGCGGCAGCGCTGCTGACCAGGGACCAGACGGGAGAAGTATATCAATTGATTGAAAAACCGCTTTTCGCACCGCCGGCCTGGGTGTTTCCGGTTGTATGGACGCTATTGTATATTTTAATGGGCGTTGCCGCTTATCTGATTCAATATACGCCGTGCCGATATGCAAAAACGGCGCTCCGTCTTTACTGGAGCAGTCTGGCAGTCAATTTTCTGTGGCCGGTGGTATTTTTTCAATTGCGGCAATTCACACTGGCGCTGGTTTTACTTGTTCTGTTATGGGGATTGGTATTTGCAGCCACGGCTTTTTACAGTCTGTGTAATAAAACAGCCTGTATTTTGATGATTCCTTATTTACTGTGGCTGTCCTTTGCGGCCTATTTAAACATGGCAGTCGTTTGCCTGAACTGAACAGCGGCTGAGTGGACGTGGGCAGATAAGACAGAAAAGCGGCGGCATGATTTCGACAGATCGTGTGCTGTTGAAGATCGCAGACAGGAACGGTTATAGTTGTATTTTTGTCAGCAATGTGATCAACATACTGATTTAATCGCCGCTGTCTGTGTATAGTTGTTTAAATAAAAAAACCGTTCTTTCCGGCTGTAGCTGGCCGAATTGAACGGTTTTCTATTTTTATTGCAGCGGAGATTTGCGGATAAACAGGATTCCCAGCGTATTTGGACCGCAGTGTACGCTGACCGAACAACCTGCGGTTGTGTTGAGCACTTCCTTAAAAGGAAGCTTTTGCAGCACCTCCTGCCGCACCAGTTCAAAGTAGGAAGAATCCTGACAGGTGTGGGTAATGAAAATGCGGCTGGTATCGATATCCTCCGGGTGATGCAGCCGGTCGGCGACGTAGGCGGTCAGTACATCGGCGAGTTTCCCGCGATATTTTTTTACAACGTCCATTTTACCGTTTTTGACTTCAATACACGGTTTGAGTTTGAGCAGATTGGCGCCCAAAGCGGCAACTGAAGAACACCGACCGCCCTTGTGCATATATTCCAGCGTGTCCAAAACAAAAGATGTGTCTACACGGGGAATCAGGGCGTAGATCTCCTGCGCAATTTCACCGGCGGATTTGCCCTCGTCCCGCAGTTCGCAGGCGCGCAGAACCAGCAGCCCGATTCCGGTAGACAGGTTCCGGCTGTCGATGATATAAGTATCGGGCCGGTCCGCTGCCGCCGCGCGGGCATTAGCATAGGTCGAGGACATTTCGCTGCTGATATCGAAGTGGATCAAACCGTCGCCTGCGTCGCAGACGGTATTAAAATATTCTTCGCATTCTGCGATGTTCGGCGCACTGGTTTTAATCAGATTACCGGTTTGCCGTTTATATTCAAAAACATCTGATGTGGTGATTTCCAGACCGTCCCGCAAGGCTTGCCCATCTTTGACAATGGGCAGGTGAAAGATTTGAATATGATATTTTTCGATCAGTTCGGGAGATAAATCGGCAGTGCTGTCGCAGGAAATAACAACCGTGTTGGCCATATCTAACAATCCTTTCCGCAATATCGTTCGCCAGATTTTACAGGCGAAGCCGTATTAAAATTACCTGCACAATGGGAATTGTAACATAAAAAGAACGGATTTACAATCTTTTTTTAGTTATTTATACTGTGATGATAGGGCTTTACGATTTTATTAAGTTTTTGAAAGCTGTATCCCTGCTGTTGTAAGTATTCGATCACTGCCGGAAGCGCTTCGACTGTGGAAGTTTTTGCGCCGGCGTCGTGCATCAGGACCGTTAAATGTTGAGCGCCGGATTCCCGCTTGATGCTGTTGATAATTTGAGAAGCTGGAACAGTCGCGCCGTCGGCGTCATGGGAGTCACAGTTCCAGTCAAAATAAGCATAGCCTTTTTGTTCTACCGATTTGGTCAATGCAGTCATGATCCCATTGCAGTATTTTTTGCTGGCGGTATTACTGGAGCCGCCGGGAAACCGCATGAGCGTAGTAGTAACGCCGGTTGTCTCTCGAACCAGATCGCTGAGCTTTTGCAGGTCTTCAAAATAGGCGGTCTCGCTCTGGTAAATCTGTGAAAATTCATGTGAATAAGAATGCAGGCCAATCGCGTGGCCGGCGTCTACAATGTCTTTCATATATTCGGTCTTGCCGCGGCCAATCACGAAAAAGGTCGCTTTGATATTGTAGCGGTCCAGAATATCCAGAATTTTCGGTGTGTTTTTGGACGGACCATCGTCAAACGTCAGAAAACAGATTTTTTTGTCAGCGTTTTGGGCGCGCATTGTATCAATATCGCGTTGCAACCGGTCCGCGCGTTCTTTTTCAGAGGCGTAGTTCTTTTGCGCCTGTTCCAGCTGTTGCTGCTGCTGGGCCAATTCGTCCTGCTGCTGTTGCAGTGTTTCAGACATCGAGGCCAGCTGTCGCTGTAAATCCAGAAGCTGCTGTTGGTTATTTTGTTTGATAACGACAAATCCTATAGTAGCGGCGATTGTGACGAAAGCCGTCAGGATGATAAAAAAAACAGTGATTTTTCTGGACATGAGAAAGCGTCCTTTCGGTAATTTAAAACTGGCGCAGGCAGATCGGAAATACGGACAGGCCGACGCGTCTGCAACAAGTATAGCACAAAAGAACGCGGGAAAAAAGATCAATTTTTAAATTTGCAATTCTGAAATTGGTTTAATACAGGCTGTCAGCGACTGACTTAAAAACCGGGGCGGCTGATTGGCCGCCGGTCTGCCCATCCTCGGATAAGACGACTGTGGTATATTTTGGATCGGTATCTGGAAAAAAGCCGGCGAACCATGCCTGAACAATCTCTCGGCCGTTATCGGTTTGGCCGGTTTCGGCAGTGGCGGTCTTACCGCCTGCGCCGACCCGTTGGGGTTTTGCCGAAGCGCCGGTGCCGTGTTCCACGGTATAAACCATATAAGATTGCAGTGTTTTCGCCGTCTGGGGTTGCAGCACTCTGGTTGCGGCGGCAGGCTGCTCAATCTGCACAGTACCATCCCGCGCGGTGACCTGTTGAATCAGTGACGGGCAGATCAACCCGCCGTCGTTGCAGATGGTCTGGAGCATTGACGCGATTTGCAGCGGCGTGGTCATCAGCTCGCCCTGCCCGAAGGAAAAGTTGGCGATCGCTGCGGGGGATTGCAGTATATCTGTATTCGGCAGTGTTCCGGCGGCGCTTTCCAGTCCGTTACACAGCGTAGTCGACTGTCCGAAACGAAAGGCTTTTGCCAGATTATATAGTGTGTTTGCAGGCAATTGCTGCCCCAGCGCAATAAAATAGGTGTTGCAGCTCATGGCCAGCGCGGTGCGCATGTCCATTCGTCCGTGTCCGTCCTGCTTCAGGCAGTGAAATAATACACCCTGTATATCAATCTTACCGGTGCAGGTATGGTGGGGGTGCAGGCCGTTTTCCAGTGCGCAGGCGGCGGTGCACAGCTTGAAAACCGAGCCGGTATTATAGGCGGCCAGCGCCCGGTTGATAAAAGGTGCCTGCGCGTTGTCCAGGTCTGCTTGCACGTTGCCAGGATCAAAGGTCGGTGTGCTGGCCATGGCACGGATTTTTCCAGTGCTGTTTTCCAAGACCACTACGGCTCCTTTGGGCAGATATTTTTCTGCGGCCTGCTGCGCGGCAAGTTGAATGTTTTTATCGATGGTCAGTGTAACGCTGCCGGGCGATTGTCCCTCTTGGATCAGTTCGGGTTCGATTCCGCTTAAAATATTGCCGTGCGCGTCCTGCTGGAAACGTACCGATAGGCTGCCGCCCTGCAATAGATCCTCATACGATTTTTCGATGCCGCATACGCCGGCGCCGTCACCGTCTGTATAGCCGATCAGGTGCGACGCCAGCGACTGGTCGCCGTATCGCTGCGAGACCTTGAAAACCCGGATATTTTCGTGGTGAAAGCGTTCGTCCACCGTTACGCAGACCGGATAGCCGTCTTGCAGGCGCCGGCGCTGCGTATCATTCAGATAACCGCTGACAGCTGCGATCGCATCGGCGCTGGGCGGTACAGCCGCCTTATAAATATAAGTAGTATCAGTCAGGGGTTCGCCGTTGCAGTCGTAAATCGTTCCGCGGCTTTGGCCGATTTCTATGGTAATGCTGCTTTGCGTATCAGCCGCGTCGGTGGATACGCCCAGAATGACGCTGCAGATCCGAATGGCTGCCAGTGAAAACAGCAGGTTCAATACGACGAACAGCAAAATGCATCGTTTTTGCATCTGGGACACCCCTTTTTTGTGGACTGTTTTTATTGTTTCCGGCAACTGCTTTTTCTAATCCAGAAAGTTTTTGCATATTGCGCGCAGAATCTGTCAATGCTATAAGCGAACACGAAGATAAGGAGTTGAGTATATGTTAGATAAAATCGCGCTGGTGATTCTGATTATCGGGGGCATCAACTGGGGCAGCATCGGTTTGTTCCAATTTGACTTTGTGTCCTGGATTTTCGGCGGACAGTCGGCAACGGTCAGCCGTATTATTTATACGCTGGTCGCGTTGGCGGCAATCTGGTGCATCTCCTTGCTGTTCCGGGAGAATGCAGTCACAGAAGAGTCTGAGTCTCGTCAGTAATAAACCGATTTTATACTGCGGGCTTAAAGCAAGAACCTGCTTCACCGGACGGTGAGGGAGGTTCTTGCTTGATGGAAAATTTCAAAAATTTTTGGAGCGCGTCTT
>CALWVC010000013.1 GCA_944384865.1 uncultured Clostridia bacterium | reverse complement strand
AACGCGGACGGCTATGTAAGCACCGGGCAGGATATCACCGGATTTAATATGTTTGCATATTGTGGAAACAATCCGGTGGTTCGTATTGATTCATCTGGACAATTCTTTGGATCAGCTTTACTATTGGGGGGATTATTATTAGCTGGTCTATTCCTCGGCGGATGTTCCTCAAATTCTCAATCTAACACTACTTCTACATCTAATGTGGGTGCAGCTAAACCATTTAATAATGTCCAAGGAGGTCCGAATTCTCCCAATTGTTATGCTTATGCAATTGGAGAGAAAAAGGCAACGAATCCAGGACAAGCAAGTAATACAAATATAAAAATAAATGATGTACAAAGTGTTGTAAAAGGCGTAGAAAATGATATGAAAGCCAAAGGTCGCAGCGTAAGAAGAATTGTAGGCCCAAATGATAAAATATATGAAAACAAATACAGAATTGCCTTGCGTGTAGGAACACAGCCGTTTGGAGTATATTCCAATGGAACATTGGCATATGACTACCATTTTATGGTTCAAACCAATACAGGTGGATGGGCAGAAAAACATGGGACGGGAGGGGATGCAATTTTATATGATTCTGAATTAACTCCCGATACTATTCCATGGACACTGGGAGGTTATAATTATTATGATAGTGAAATTATTTATTTTGCGATCTCGCATTAAGACTATACTAATAACTATCATAATATTGCTATGCTTAACTTCATGTGAAATAAAAGGAAGAGCTGATATGCAAATTTTACTTTCAGACAGGAATCAAACAATATACGAGTTAATTACCAGTATATATACGATAGACCAACTCAGACATATAGAACAATCGAATTACAACTATGATGATTTATGTTTAAATTATCCTGTTCAATGTATTCGAAAGGAAGGCGATATATATCGTGTTATTTATCGCGCGAAAGATAGATTATTAATTCTTTATTACAATCAATACGGAGAATTATTATTACATAAGCAAGTGACTCTAAACATCGTCAAAAAAGAGTTTGATCAAATTAATCAACAATACGATGTCTACGATGTAAAAGCGATTGACGAAACAGGTGAATATGATTTTCTCTATGTGGGAGATACAGAAATTCCTAAAGTCTCCGTACATTACACAAAAGACGGATATTTGCTTCATGTTGAATATGATGAACGTTGGCGTGTTATAAAAGTTTCTTGGGAACTTATTTAGCATCAACTATGATACTTGGGTGCTAATTAAACATACGATATAAGTTTTGATGCTGTCATTAGTAGTGCTCTATAAGAGACGTGCTAATAGTAGATGAAACTGATGCGACCTTGTAGCTAGGAAGGTCGCGACGGTCTAGATTAACTTTGCTACTGTAAGTAACAGGGCTGTCTGAGAATTCTGGAAGTCTGAGCAACACCACCCGGCTGCTGGAATCGGTCAGCCATTCGTCGCTGACGCCGTCGCTGAACTACAGCTATGACTCCAAATGGCGGCTGACCGGCATTACGCTGGGGGATCTGGGCTACAGCTTTGCCTATGACGCCTTCGGCAACCGGCTGAGCACCAAGCTCGGCGATACCACGCTGGCAAGCTACAGCTATGTCAGCCCCCGCAAAGGGCTGCTGGGCAGCATGACCTACGGCAACGGCGCCACGGTGAGCTATACCTATGACAGCCTTCTCCGGCAGCGCGTGTATCCACGTTTGCGCAGTCTGTGCCAAAGCTCTACCCTGTCGGACGTGGAGTTTGTGCGCTGCAGATCCTGAATAAGCCCGATTGGCTTTAGTATATTGGTTTAGGGGGCCGTGGGGTTTGCGGGACTGGCAGCAGGGATGCCACGAAAATTTCGGCAGACTCTTGACAAATTTCCGACATGAGGCTATAATAAATACGATTTTACGCGGATTTAGCTCATCTGGTAGAGCGCCACCTTGCCAAGGTGGAGGTAGCGAGTTCGAGTCTCGTAATCCGCTCCAGTTTATCGCGGGCGTTTCATTGCCCGCCGTTTTTTTGCGGTGTCATAATCCGCGGGAGTTGGTTAAAAATGCAGGCCTGATGAAAAAAGTGCTTGACAATTCCGCGTCGGGGGTTATAATAAAGAATAGCTGAAAAGCTATTTTTTTCGCCATGGTGTTTCGGTTACCGCATAAGTGGCGAGAAACACAGGGGTAAAAGTTTTTGATTTTTCACTGCGGTACATATAACATTTGATTGGATTTTTTATATCTATTATCACCGCGATCAAACAACCATACATGCAATGAGAGGGACGCAAATCGACTCCCGGTTTTCTCAGAGAACTGCCGGCCGGTGCAAGGCAGCGAAAGCCCGTCGTTTTGGATCACCCTTGAGCAGATTTGCCCAACGCGGGGCTACCCGCCAGTAAGCTGATCCGGGCCGCCGCCCGTTACAGCGGCAGCGCAGCATCGTCTGTGCGACAGAGTGGCTGATTTTACAGCAACAAGAGTGGTACCACGGAGCGTTTCGCTTCGCCTCTGCATCAGGGGCGAAGCGTTTTTTATTTAACGCTGCTGCAAAGCGGATATCCAAAGCCGGTTTCTTTTGCAGCGATTTATCAAGCAGAGAGGATTTTGAATTCATGCTGACACTGGATAAAATTTATCATGCGTCTTATGTCTTAAAAAATGTGATCCGGCCGACGGCATTGATTGCCGCGCCGCACGTCAACCCCAATTGCCAGGTATATCTCAAGCCGGAAAGTTTGCAGATTACCGGGTCGTTCAAGGTTCGGGGCGCAGGCTATAAGATCGCCTGTTTGTCCGATGAAGAAAAGGCGCGGGGCGTGATCGCCTGCTCGGCGGGCAATCATGCGCAGGGTGTGGCGCTGGCCGCCACCAAAAACGGGATCCAGTCATTGATTTGCCTGCCCGACGGCGCGCCGATCTCCAAGGTGGAGGCGACCAAGCGTTACGGCGCCCAGGTCTGCATGGTGCCGGGGGTATATGACGACGCCTATGCCAAAGCGCTGGAGCTGCAAAAGGAGCACAACTATACCTTTATCCATCCCTTTGACGATGAAAATGTGATTGCCGGGCAGGGCACCATCGGTCTGGAGATTTTAGACGAGCTGCCCGATGTAGAAGCCGTGATTGTTCCGGTTGGCGGCGGCGGCCTGATTTCCGGCGTGGCGTTTGCCATAAAATCACTGCGTCCCGAGATCAAGGTTTACGGCGTGCAGGCGGCCGGCGCGCCCAGCATGGTTCAGTCTGTGCGGCATCATCGGATCGAACAGCTTGCGCAGGTTTCTACCATTGCCGACGGCATCGCCGTGAAAGAGCCCGGCGAGCACACCTTTGCGCTGTGCAACGAATATGTAGACGACATCGTCACCGTCACCGACGATGAGATTTCGTCGGCAATTCTGCACATGATCGAGCGCAATAAGATGATCGCCGAGGGCGCCGGCGCAGTATCGGTAGCGGCGGCAATGTTCGATAAGCTGCCGATTCAGGGCAAAAAGGTGGTTTGTCTGGTGTCCGGCGGCAATATCGACGTGACGATTTTGTCCCGGGTGATCAAGCGCGGCCTGTTGAAATCCGGCCGTTCCTATGCGTTATGCATCGAGCTGCTGGATAAGCCCGGTCAGCTGAAAGGCGTGTCGCAGATCATTGCCGACTGCGGCGGCAACGTGATTTCCATCCATCACGAGCGGGCGGCCGAAGGCTCGGATATCAACGGGTGCTTTTTGCGCATTGTGCTGGAGACCCGCAACTTTGAACACATTGAAGAGATCCGCAACGCGCTGACTACAGCGGGCTTTAAAATTGTTTGACAGATCCGTCTTATTGGACGATCATTTATTTACAGGAGGTTGTTATGATGAGAGAAGCAATTTATACTGAAAATGCGCCGGAAGCTTTGGGACCTTATTCCCAGGCATATAAAATCGGGTCGATGGTATTCACCTCTGGCCAGATTGCCATCAATCCCGCTACCGGCGAGGTGGAATCGCAGACCATCGAGGAACAGACCCGGCAGGTCTGTGAAAACCTGAGCGCAGTGCTGGAAGCTGCCGGCAGCTCGCTGGAAAAAGCGGTGAAAACCACCTGCTTTTTAAAGGACATGGGTGATTTCGCGGCCTTTAACAGCATTTACGCCGAATATTTTACCGGCCGTCCCGCCCGGTCCTGCGTGGCGGTAAAAACGCTGCCGAAAGATGTCCTGGTAGAAGTCGAGGTTATCGCCGAGGCTTAAACTGCCGTTATCCGCAAGCTGCAACCGTGCTGTAGAAGACAGGAGATTGCATGCGGGATTGCCGAAAAACAGGGCGAAAAAATCAAGAAAACTCTTGACAAAGGAAATGCAATGTGGTATTTTAAATTTGTATAGATAAAATCGCATTGATGGGAAAAGTAGCGACTGCAAAGCAGTTTCAGAGAGCCGTCGGCGGGTGCGAGACGGTACGCGGCAGGGGCGAAAGTCCTCCCGGAGCGATCGGTTCTGAAGATCTTGATTGTGTAGGAACCGGCGGCAGCCCCCGATATCGGGCAGGCGTTTAAATGAACGCCGTTTGAGCGGTCGGTTTTCCGGCAATTAGAGTGGTACCGCAGAGGTTATTTGCCTTTGTCTCTTAAAGTTTAAGGGACAAAGGCTTTTCTGTTTCTATCGGGCGGTCAGAAGCGATACGGCCGCAATTTCTACAGAGGATGGAGTTGTATTATGCAGTTAAACGGATCACAGATTTTGGTCAATGTGCTGCTGGAGCAGGGCGTGGATACCATTTTCGGGTATCCCGGCGGCTCGGTGCTGAATATTTATGACGCGCTGTATGCATATAAAGACAAAATCAGACATATTACCACCGCCCACGAGCAGGGGGCGGCCCACGCGGCGGACGGTTACGCCCGGATCACCGGGAAAACCGGAGTGGTTCTCGCCACCAGCGGCCCCGGCGCCACCAACCTGGTCACCGGCATCGCCACCGCCTATATGGACAGTGTGCCGATGGTTGCCATCACCGGCAACGTGGGCACCTCGCTGATCGGGCGCGACAGCTTTCAGGAGGTTTATATTGCCGGCATCACCATGCCGATTACCAAACACAATTTTGTTGTGCGGGATGTGCGGCAGCTGGCGGATACCCTGCGCCAGGCCTTTGAGATCGCGGGCAGCGGCCGCAAAGGGCCGGTTTTGGTGGATATTCCCAAAGACATCACCGCGGCCAAATGTGAATATGAGCCCAAACCGCCGGTAGAGCAGCATAAATCGGCTGACGTTTCCGGCGCGGCGGAAATTGCTGAGATTTTGAACAACGCCGAGCGGCCGGTCATTTATTTTGGCGGCGGCGTTCCGGCGGCGGGCGCAGGGGCGCTGCTGCGGGAGCTGGCAGAGCGGGCGCAGATTCCGGCGACCCATACGCTGATGGGCGCGGGCGTGTTGGGCTACGATCACCCGCTGAATCTGGGTCTGATCGGGATGCACGGCAACCGCACCGCCAATCTGGCGGTACATAACGCCGACGTTATTCTGGCGGCCGGCACCCGGTTTTCCGACCGGGTGGCGCTCAACCCCAACAAATTCGGCGGCGGCGCAGTCATCATCCAGTTGGATATCGACAAGAGCGAAATCAATAAAAACGTGACGGTGCAACACAGTATGACCGGTGATACCGCGCTGCTGCTGGAATCGCTGCTACAGTTTATCGAACCGGCGCAGCATACAGACTGGCTGGCGCAGATCGCCCGGTGGAAAAAAGACGATTATACCCCGGTTGACAGCCCGGACCATCTGACCCCCCACGGGATCATGCAGACGCTGTGCGATACCTGCGAGCCGGACACCGCTTATGTGACCGACGTGGGCCAGCATCAGATGTGGGCGGCGCAGTATCTGCGGCATGTGGGCGAGCGCAGCTTTCTGACCAGCGGCGGGCTGGGCACCATGGGCTATGGCTATGGCGCGGCCATCGGCGCGAAATGCGCGTGTCCCGACCGCCGGGTGATTCATATCACCGGCGACGGCTCGTTTCATATGAATATGAACGAGGTTTGCACGGCGGTTTCCTATCAATTGCCGATCATTACCGTGCTGCTGAACAATCAGGTGTTGGGCATGGTGCGGCAGTGGCAGACCGCCTTTTATGGCAGACGCTATTCCTGCAGCGAGCTGGATCGTAAAACCGATTACGTCAAGGTGGCCGAAGGGTTTGGCGCGAAGGGCTATCATTGCGAAACCCCGGCGCAGTTTGAAGCTGCGCTCAAAGAGGCGATGACGCAGGACGGCCCGGTGTGGATCGAATGTGTCATCGACCGGGAAGAGCGGGTATTGCCGATGATCCCGGCCGGCGGCACCGTGCAGGATACTATCATTGACTAACCGCGCTGCGGGAAAGGAATAAAGGCTATGGAGCAAAACAAACGGATTTTGAGCGTGCTGGTGAAAAACCATGCCGGTGTGCTGGCGCGGGTGGCGCTGCTGTTCTGCCAGCGGGGCTTCAATATCGACAGCCTGACCGTTTCAGAGACCGACGATCCCGGCATTTCCCGGATCACCGTAACCACCACCGGCAGCGAGACGCTGACCCAGCAGGTGATCAGCCAGACCGAGAAACTGACCGAAACGGTTCGGGTGTTTGAGCTGAAGCCTTCGACCAGCGTCATGCGGGAGCTGCTGCTGGTCAAGGTCGCCGCCAATGAGGGCGAACGGGGCGCGGTCAAGGAGATCGCCGAGATCTACAAGGCAAAGATTGTTGATCTGTCCCCCGACAGCATGATTCTCGAACTGACCGGCAAGCCGGATAAAATCGACGGCATGATCGACATGTTGGGCAGTTATCGGATTATTGAAATGTGCCGCACCGGCGTGACCGCGCTGGGCCGTGGCATCGCAGAAGAACAGACCTTTTAATCTGCCAGACACGACGACAGATACCGCGGGCGTCATACCGCCTGCCTGGGCGCAAATGCGCCGATATCAACAGGTTCTCTCGACTGCACAGCGTTTGGCCGATTCTAACAGCTGTGCAATCCTGAAATAAAATCTTTATTAAAAAGGAGTTTTGATCATGATTCAGAAGTATTACGACGCCGACTGTAATTTGGGGCTGCTTGACAATAAGACCATTGCCGTCATCGGTTTTGGTTCTCAGGGCCATGCCCACGCGCAGAACCTGAAAGAAAGCGGCTGCAACGTGGTTGTTGGTCTTCGCAAAACCAGCGCAAGCTGGGCCAAGGCAGAGGCGGCCGGCCTGCAGGTGATGGAGGTACCGGAAGCTGCCAAGGCAGCCGACGTGGTAATGATGCTGGTTCCCGACGAGCTGGCCGCCGATCTGTATAACACCCAGATTGCGCCCTATATGAAAGAGGGCGACATCCTGATGTTTGCCCACGGGTTTAACATCCACTTCAATTTCATTACCCCTGCCAAGGATCTGGACGTAATCATGGTCGCGCCGAAAGGGCCGGGCCACACGGTGCGCAGCCAGTATCTGGAGGGCAAAGGCGTTCCGTCGCTGATCGCTGTTTATCAGGATTATTCCGGCAGAGCTAAAGACTATGCGCTGGCATATGCCTGCGGCATCGGCGCCGGCCGTGCCGGTATTCTGGAAACGACTTTCCGCGAAGAGACCGAAACCGATCTGTTCGGCGAGCAGGCGGTGCTGTGCGGCGGCGTGACCGAACTGATGAAGGCCGGTTTCGATACGCTGGTCGCCGCGGGCTATGCGCCGGAAATGGCTTATTTTGAGTGTATTCATGAGATGAAGCTGATTGTTGATCTGATCAATTCCGGCGGCTTTGCAATGATGCGCTATTCCATCTCCAATACGGCGGAATACGGCGACTACCGCACCGGCAAGCGGCTGATCACCGAAGAGACCCGCAAAGAAATGAAGAAGGTGTTGTCTGAAATTCAGGACGGTACTTTTGCCGGCGAGCTTGTGCAGGGACTTTCCGCAGGCAGAAAGGCCAAATTCCTGGCGACCCGCCGCACCGAGAGCGAGCATCAGCTTGAGAAGGTCGGCGCCGATCTGCGCAATATGATGAGCTGGCTGAAAAAATAACCGGCCGGCGGACAATATCTGTTTCTATCAGCCGCCCTGCCGGTGTCCGGCGGGGCGGCGGTCTACACAAAAAAGGAGCGTCGTTATGCAGTTACGCAGTGCAAACGTTACCCAGGGCCCAGAGCGCGCGCCAAACCGGGCGCTGTTTTACGCGATGGGCTATACCAAAGAAGAGCTGGACCGCCCGCTCATCGGTGTGGTCAGCGCCCACAGCGAGATCGTGCCCGGCCATATTCATCTCGATAAGATCGCCGAAGCCGTTAAAGCGGGGGTCCGCATGGCGGGCGGCACCCCGATTCTGATCCCGTCCATCGGCGTGTGCGACGGCATTGCCATGGGGCATATCGGCATGAAATATTCGCTGGCCTCCCGGGAGCTGATCGCCGACAGCGTCGAGACCATGACCATGGCGCACCAGCTTGACGGGCTGGTGCTGGTCCCCAACTGTGATAAAATCGTACCCGGCATGGTGATGGCCGCGGTGCGTCTGAATATTCCCGCCGTGGTTTGCAGCGGCGGCCCGATGCTGGCGGGCCGGTATGACGGGCAGGAAGTCAGCCTTTCCAAGATGTTTGAGGCGGTGGGCGCGTATAAAGCCCACCTGATCGACGAAGAAAAGCTGACCGAGTGTGAAACCGGTTCATGTCCCGGCTGCGGCAGCTGCGCGGGCATGTATACCGCCAACAGCATGAACTGTCTGTGTGAGGCGATCGGTATTGCGCTGCCCGGCAACGGCACCATTCCCGCGGTAGAAAATAAGCGCATCCTGCTGGCCAAGCATGCGGGCATGGCGATCATGCACCTGGTGGAAAACAATATCACCGCGCGGGATATCATCCATGAAAAATCCATCCGCAATGCGCTGGCCTGCGATATGGCGCTGGGCTGCAGCTCCAACAGTGTGCTGCATCTGCTGGCGATTGCCAACGAGGCGGGGGCGCCGATGGATCTGAAAACCTTCAACGAGATGAGCGAGAAGGTTCCCAATCTGTGTCATCTGGCGCCGGCGGGCCCGACCCATATACAGGATCTGAATCTGGCCGGCGGCGTACCTGCGGTACAGGCTGAGCTTGCCAAAGGCGGATTGATTGATACATCGCTGTTGACCGTTACCGGCAAAACAGTGGGAGAAAACATTCAAAACGCCAGAATTTTAGATCAAAACGCTATTCGTCCGTTGGAGCATCCCTACAGCAAAACCGGCGGCATTCAGATTTTGTGGGGCAATCTGGCTCCCGACGGCTGTGTTGTCAAGCGCAGCGCGGTCGCGCCTGAAATGCTGTGTCACAGCGGCCCGGCGCGGGTGTTCGACAGTGAAGAAACTGCCATTGACGCCATTTATAACGGCCGGATCAAAGACGGCGACGTGGTGGTGATCCGCTATGAAGGGCCAAAGGGCGGCCCCGGTATGCGCGAGATGCTGAATCCCACCAGCGCGCTGGCGGGTATGGGGCTGGATAAAACCGTAGCGCTGATCACCGACGGCCGGTTCTCCGGCGCGTCCAGGGGCGCGTCTATCGGGCATGTCTGCCCCGAGGCGGCCTCCGGCGGTAATATCGGGCTGGTAGAGCAGGGAGATATCATTCAGATCGATATCCCCAACGCTTCGATTCATTTACAGGTGTCCGACGAAGAACTGGCGCGCCGGCGGGCGGCTTATGTCGCGCCGGAGCCTAATATTAAAACCGGCTGGCTGGCGCGGTATGCCCGCAATGTCAGCGGTGCTGACCATGGTGCGGTGATGCAGTAAACCACCGGGCCAAAATTATAAAAATACCCCCGGAAGCTGCGATAACGCTGCCCCGGGGGATTTTGCTGTCAATATGCTTTTTGGTGTATGCCGTTTTTGTTATACCGGTATTTTTGCGGTTGCCGGCCGGCTGCAATCAACGATGAATTTGATGCTGCATCAGTTACAAAAAGCAATGCCCAAAGATTTGGCCACCTGCACCAGTTGATGATCGGCGGGCACCGGTTTGGCCTTTCCTGCGATGTCCGACAGCTTGTTGTGTATAATCCGCCCGCCGGATTCGGCAACGGTCACACCGTAAATGCCTTCTGCGATGCATTTGGCCGCATACGCGCCGAACTGGGTGGCCAGAACCCGGTCGTAGGCCGACGGCGACCCGCCCCGCAGATAATGCCCCGGCGTCATGCTGCGGGTTTCGATGCCGGTCTGCTCGGTGATATAACGCACCACCTGCGGCGTGACCGTGGGACATCCACGCGCCGCCAGCCGTTCTTTGCGTTTCATCTTTTCTTCACTCTTTGAAAACGCGCCTTCCGCCACCACCACAATGGAAAACACATGGCCGTTTTCCACCCGTTTCATAACGGCCTGCGCTACCTTTTCATAAGAAAACGGAAGCTCCGGCAGCAAAATAACATCTGCGCCGCCGGCCACGCCGGTATACAGCGACAGCCAGCCGGCTTTGTTGCCCATGATTTCTACCACCATCACGCGGGAATGGGACGCGGCTGTGGTATGCAGCCGGTCGATAACCTCGGTGCCGATATCTACCGCGGTATGAAAACCGAAGGTCACATCGGTGCCATACAGGTCGTTGTCGATGGTTTTGGGCAGCCCAATCACATGCAGCCCGTTTTGGCTAAGAAGATTGGCGGTTTTATGCGTGCCGTTGCCGCCCAGCGTCAGCAGACAGTCAAGCTTCATTTTTTTATAGTTGTCGATCATGTTGGCGACCTTGTCCACCTGATCGTCGCCGATGACCTGAATCTTTTTATAGGGCTGCCGCGAGGTGCCTAAAATCGTGCCGCCCCGGGTCAGAATCCCCGAAAAATCCAGCCGTTCCATCTTTTTATACTCGCCGTTGATCAGGCCGGTGTAGCCGTCGGCGATACCATAGATCTCCACCTGATCGCCCATGCGCTCATACAGCGCCTTGGCAACCCCCCGGATTGCCGCGTTCAGCCCGGGGCAATCCCCGCCGCTGGTTAAAATTCCAACTCTCTTTTTCATCCACGCTCGTTCCTTTCGCCTCATTGCTTCAGTTGTTTATGCGTCCTGGTCAAATAGCTCCATCTGCATATTGTGTTTTGTCGCCCGGGGCGACACATAGGGCCGTACATATTTCCCTGTCCGGCGTAAAACCCGGGCCTTTTGATTGTCCCGCAGCGCCAGCCGCATAATCTTGCCCAATTGCAGCCGCGCCCGGTAATCATACACCGGAACCGCCACCTCCACCCGCTGGGTGGTGTTGCGGGTCATGAAATCTGCCGATGAAATATAGTATTTCCGGGCGCTGCCGGCGCCAAACACATAGATTCTCGAGTGTTCCAGAAACCGTCCGACAATGGAGCGCACCTCAATGTTTTCGGTCTCGCCGGGTACTCCGGGCACCAGACAGCAGATACCCCGGATCACCATCCGCACCCGAACGCCGGCCTTTGAGGCCTCGATCAGCTTGGCGATCAGATCTTTGTCGGTCAGCGAATTCATTTTCAGCAGAATGCCCGCCGGCTTGCCCGCCTGTTTTTTGGCGATTTCCTCGTCAATCAGCTGGATCAGCCGGGTTTTCAGACACAGCGGCGCCACCAGAAGGTGATCGCTGTGTTCCACAAACCGCCCCGCCTCCAGGCATGCAAAGGTATCCTTTGCGTCTTTGACGATGCCGGGATGCGCGGTAAACAGCGCAAGGTCTGTATATTGCCGGGCGGTCACTTCGTTGAAGTTGCCGGTACCCACCTGCACAATATCTCCGCCGCCGTCGTTGGTGGCGATGATCAGCAGCTTGCAGTGCACCTTATAATTGGGCAGCCCGTAAAAGACCCGGCAGCCGGCGTCCTGCAACCGTTTGGACCAGTCAATGTTGTTTTCCTCGTCAAACCGGGCGCGCAGCTCTACCATACACGAAACCCGTTTGCCCCGGCGCGCCGCGTCGATCAGCCCTTCGACCAGCTTGGAATCAGAGGCCACCCGATACAGGGTAATCATGATCTCGTCCACCCGCGGATCGTGGGCGGCCTGATCGATCAGGTCGATCAGCACCTGCACATCGTCAAAGGGATAGCACAGCAGCCGGTCGCGCTCGCGGATACGCTGGATCAGATCGGTATTTTGCAGCGCAGCCGGATAGGTGGCGGTGACCGGCGTGTAATACAGATCGGGCAGCCGGTCTTTCGGCAGCCGTTTTTCAATCAGCGATACAAATTTCATATTCTGGGGCGTCGACTGTCGGAACAGCTGTTTGCGGGTTAAATATAACACATTCTTTAAGTGGTTTAAAATCTTATCGCAGTTTTCGCCGGTATATTTCAGCGCCACCGGCGCCAGCTTGCGCCGCAGCTCCACCAGCTTGGACATGGTCTCCCGAAAGTCCACGTCATAGTCATACAGCCCCTCGTTTTCATCGATATCCGCATTGCGGATAATGGTAAACACAATCTTCTCGGTGATTTCAAACCGGTGAAAAATCTTATAGGCAAACAGGCCGATAATGTCTTCGATCAGCATAAACCGGCAATCCCCGCCGGGCAGAAACACGGCCCGCGGCAGTTGGGAGCGGATCGGCACCATGCCAAACTTTGCGCCGCCGTTTTTCTTTTTGATGGTCACGCCCATCACCCGCAGCCCATTGTCAATAAACGGGAACGGATGTTTTTTCTCCACGATAAACGGCGAGATCAACGGCGCGATCTCCCGCTCAAACAGCTGCTTTAAATAGGCGCGGTCGGGCTGCGTCATATTCTGTTCGGTGATCCGGGTGAAATACGGCGCGCCGTCGGCAATCGCCTGGTCAAAGGCGTTATCCAGCTCCGGCAGCAGCTTTTTGGTGGCCTTGAAAATCGCAGCGAGCTGTTCTTTGAGCTGTTGTTGTTTATCAGGATCTTCCTCCACCAGCATTTTATCGGTGATCGACCCTACCCGCACCCGGTAAAATTCATCAAAATTGCTTTGGAAAATCGAGATAAACCGCAGCCGTTCAATCAGCGGATTGACGCCGCGCCCGGATTCTTCCAGCACCCGCCTGTTGAACTGGATCCAGCTAAGCTCCCGGTCGGTATACAGCGTCTGTGCCATATATGTGATCATCCTTTCGTGCGGGGAATATCCGACGAGCCCTCCCGGTCCTGCAATTCCCTGCGCTGTTTTTTTGCAATCTGTGAAAGCCGCGCCGCCGGCGCCGCTTTTAAAATGATATTTTTGACCAGCTCGTCCAGCAGCCGCCCTTCGCGGTAATCGGCGGGGGCAATAAAATTGACCCGTCCGTCCTCCAGCAAGTGCTGCACCTGCGCCTTTTCCCGCAGCTTGTGTACCGCGATGGAATGGCCGCCGTTGGTCTTGACCAGCTTCATACACGGCACGTCGGTCAGCCCGTCGCCGACATAGATCATGTTGGAAAAGGGCACGCGGCGCTTGTATTCGGGGGTGTAGGGGTTGAGCGAATCATCGTCAGAGATATCGAATACCCCCTTATTGATCCGAAACAGAAACTGGGTTTTGGAAGTATAGTTGATGGCGATTTTCGGCCAGTCGGCCACGCCGTTTTCATCATAATGAAATTCACAGGCATAGATTTTATCAAATTCACCGGCGATTTTACAGCCCTCGATAACCTCTTTGAGCCCCGAGGAAATAATATAATGGCTGATCTCCACCCCGTTTTGCGCGCCGAAGGCATTGATGCGGCCGAACCAGTCTGTAACGCCTTCGTAAAACGCGACCTGTTCGCCCATTTTCACAAAGGTTTCCCGATGAATGTTTTTGTGCAGGTCTTTGGATTTGCGCACCATTAAATACATAAACGCCAGAATCCGGTCCATCTTCTGCTCGTCAGAGAGCTGGTTGGCCAGCTCCCAAAACTCTTCCGGGCGCAGCCCTAAACTGGGAATAAAGCTGTATTCAGGCATATTTTTCGGGCACAGCGTCTTGTCAAAATCATATAAAATCGCTACCGTCGGGTTTTTCGGCAACCGGAACACATCCTTTCAACAGCAAACGACAGCCGGGGCGCAGGCCTCTCCCGCCGCAGACGTCT
>CALWVC010000012.1 GCA_944384865.1 uncultured Clostridia bacterium | reverse complement strand
TACCCCTTCCAGGGGTCAGCAAGTTCTGACCCCCTCCGGGGTCTGTGCAAACCACTAGTTTACTAGTGGTTTTGATTATGTAAACTAAAAACAGCGTAAGGGACAGATTTACTTTAAGAGCAAAATAATGTATTGACAAAAATAGAACATCTCGAATTTTTATCATTCGAAAACTACCTTGAGAATTATGTTTTGTTATCGGCGAATTGCTTTTATTCTTCTTTGGTAATATAGCGAAAATGCAGAATATTTCCATACGGAATAAAAGATAATTTTGTGATTTTCTGGTCAGATAGATAACAGTCAGGCATGTCGAACAACGGCAGTATTGTGTATTGATCTATCAGTCGCTGTTCATATGATTTCAGGATCTGCATCCAAGACTGAAGATCCGGCTGTGTGTATTGGTCTTGTATTTGAAAACCAATAACATTCAGATCTTTTAACAAACTGACAGTGCCGAAAGCGGTGTCGTTTGACGCCTGCACCGGCAGGATCGCCAACAGGATCGTCTTATTTTGTATACCGGAAAGGATCTCTTCTGCGGTAACTGCTTTGGTATTGATATATGCGCTTAAATCTTTTTGCCAGGTTTGGGCGATTTGGTTAGCGTATAATTTAGCGTAATCATTGTCAGGATAGTATAATGTACAGCCAGACAGATAGGTATAAGTGGATTTTTCGTTGCCGAGTTGTTTTACGGCAGCCGCTGCATCATAGACCGGAAACGAGACTGCGCCGGCTTGTTTTCGATAGGATTGTCCCCGTTCAATAGAATCTGCGGGAATGACGCCTGTCGATTCCTGCAGAAAAACAGGCAGGTTGATACGTAAAGAAGTGCGGTCAACATCCTGCATCAAGGCGGCACGCATGTCGTTCTCTCCATTCTGCAGGCCGTCGGATATATACAGCGCATAGGTGGTGGTATAGAAGTTGTTTTGTGTATATGCTTTGTTGTCTACGGTGAGCATATTTGTATAAGAGGAAGTGTAGATGTTGTATTCATTATCTTTGATACTGGTGATCAGCGTTTCGTCCTCAGCGCCGTAGGCCATCTGCGCTGCATATAATACGGGCTGATCCGTGCCGGCGTAATCCGAAAACCGAACCATTCTAACGGTTTGGTTTTCGGTGTTCCATTTGGAAAGGTAAAACGCGCCGTTGCATAGCAGGCTGTCGTCATTCAGTCCGTATCTGCCCTTGGTGGAAAGAAAAAAGGCCTCGTGACAGGGTGCGGCTACCGGATGAGCCAGCGTATATAAAAAATTATGGTCCGGCCGGGTGAGTGTAATGACTACGGTTTGTTTATCGGGTGCTTTGACGCCCAGACTGTCAGAGGATTTACCGGCGGAATAAATTGCTTCGGCGTTCTCAATGGAGAGCAACATAGAAGCAAACGGCGCTTTGGTTTCCGGAAGGACTGCCCGGGTCAATCCATATACAAAATCAGCGGCGGTTACCGGCGTTTCACCATCTGACCAGACCAGATCATCTCGCAGGGTAAAGGTATAGGTTTTACCGTCGTCAGAGACGGTATATCGATCTGCGGCGCCGGCGGCGATCTGTCCCTCGGCGTCGTATCGCATCAGGCCGTCAAAGCAGTTATAAATAACGGTCAATTCCGCCTTGGTGGAAACCAGTTGTGGATCCAGAGTCCGGATGAATTGGTCGGTTTGACAATAAGCGGTCGAATTGCCTGTGTGCGCAGAACAGGCACACAGGCATACAAGTAAAGTGACAAAACATAAAATTACAGCCAAAAACTTTTTAAGCAGCATCATACCGTCTCACCTTTAATGGTTCTTTTAATAATTATAAAATATTTTTTACGCTTGCGCAACCTCAATCGCACGTTTCGTTATATTTTTGCGCCAGCTGCAGCAGGCGCTCCTGCCGGTTACAGGTAGGATCCTTGTGTACGCAGTCCATCAGATAACGCAGTGTTGGGGTCATGGCGATCGGTCGGATGCCCAGCGTTTTCAATTGTGCGCCGTTGATTTGCAGATCCTGCAAGTAGATCGGAGACTGTCGAAGTTGCCGCAGATCCTGCTGCCACTGTGTATCGGAGCGTCCGGAGCAGGCAGCGCGCAGGCAGAGTAGGTCAGAGACGGTGGAAAAGTCGCTTTCAAACATCAGTTTTTTCAGCGCGTAAGGCGAATGATCCTCCGGTTGCTGTAACGCACGCAGCACAAAGCCGCAGTAGCGGCGAAGCTTTTTATCGGTTTTCAGCGCGGAGCAGGTCTGCTCTGCATCTGCGCCGCACAGATACAGCAGCCCGGCAAAACGCGGGTTCCGCCGGGGCGGCAGTGCGGAAAGCGGTGTAAGCGGCCGGTGATATTGCAAGCCGATAAACGATAACCCGCCGTATTGCAACAGTGGCGTCAACTGCTCCGGTTCGGGGGCGGTCACGATTTTGATTAATTCTGCAAAGATGCGTTCGGCGCTGATATAACGCAGCAGCCGGGTCTGCTGCAAAGCGTTGCTTAACGTGTTTGGCTCGATGAAAAATCGCAGCTTAGCGGCGAAACGAAACAGTCGCAAAATGCGCAATGCATCTTCGTTGAACCGTTGGTTGGGATCGCCGACTGTGCGCAGGATTTTTCGATGCAGATCCTGTTGGCCGTGAAACGGATCGAAGATGTTTCCGTTGTCATCTAACGCTATAGCGTTAATTGTAAAGTCCCGCCGGGCAAGGTCTTCAGTCAGACTGGTGCTGGGCAGAATAATATCCGGCCGCCGATGATCGGTATACAGGCCGTCTTTGCGCATTTGTGTGATTTCAATAGGCATACCATCCTGCAAAACCGTGACGGTGCCGTGACGCAGACCGGTGTCGATCGTGCGATCGAACAGTTGTTTGACTGTCGCGGGAGATACATTGACGGTGATATCATAATCCGTCGGCGTCATTTGTAACAGCAGATCCCGGACGCAGCCGCCTACCAAATAGGCGTCTATGCCGGCGCTCCGCAGTGTTTGCAGGCAGGTTTGAACGGCTGTTGGAAGCTGGAACATATGGATTCCTCCGCAGTTTTCTGTGAGCATTTATTCTTATCATATCATAAAATGTAGTAAAATTCAAAATAACAGTTTATTTTTATGGGATTTTGCTGTATAATAAATGCAAACGGATGCGGGGGTCTTTTGTTTGAAAACACAGACGGATGCCGATCGGCTTTTGGCTTCGGCACAACATATTCATATGATCGGGATCGGCGGCTCGGGTATGCACCCAATCGCTGAGATTTTACACAGCCGGGGCTATCAGTTGACCGGTTCAGATAATAATGAAACAGAGTCGCTGCAAAAAATTCGCGAACTGGGGATCTCTGTGAAAATGGGGCATTTCCCGGAAAACGTGGACGGCAGCGATTTGGTGATCTATTCTGCAGCTATTATGCAGGATAATCCGGAGCTGGTGTCGGCGCGCAGACAGGGGATCCCGACCATGGAACGCTCCTATGCGCTGGGGGCTTTGACCAGGAATTTTGATCATGTAATCGGCGTTTGCGGAACCCATGGAAAAACAACGGTTACGGCCATGATTACGCAGATTTTAATCCAAAGCGGTCTGGATCCCACGGCGGTGATCGGCGGAAAACTGCCGCTGACCGGCAGCTATGGCGTAGTGGGCCATTCAGATATTATGGTTTGTGAATCCTGCGAATATGTGGATACTTTTTTAAAGCTGTCGCCGGATACCTGCGTGCTACTGAACATCGACCGGGATCATATGGAATATTTTAAAACGATGCAGCGGCTTAAACAGTCTTTTACGCAGTTTGCCAACAGCGCTAAGACCGTTTTGGTCAATGGAAATGATGAAAATGCGATGGACGCGGTTCGACAGTTGGATCAGGAAATTTTTACTTTTGGAATTACAGCTGATTGCGATTACTATGCGGATCATATCGTTTACGGACGGAAAAGCGCCGGGGAATATGATCTGATGTATAGAGGAGAACGGCTGTGCCATATCCGGGTGAGCGTACCTGGGCGGCATAATATCTCTAATTCGGTGGCTGCCGCTGCCGCCGCATATTTGCATGGAGCGTCTCCAGAGCAAATCGCCGCATCATTGCCGGCGTTCAGAGGTGCGGGACGGCGATTTGAAATTTTAGATGAAATCGGCGGAATTACTGTGGCCGACGATTATGCCCATCATCCGAAGGAATTAGAGGTGACGCTGAAAGCGGCGATGGATATGGGCTACCGCAGGGTCATCGCGGTGTTTCAACCCTTTACCTATTCACGGACAGTGATGCTGTTTGATGATTTTATCCGGGTGCTGCAGATTCCGGATCAGGTGGTTCTCAGTGAGATCATGGGTTCCAGAGAGATTAATACTTATCACATTTATTCGGCAAATCTATGTGAAAAACTGCCGGGCGCGGTATGGTTTGACAGCTTTGAAAAGATTGCCGACTATGTGGCGGCGCATGCGCAGCCCGGCGATCTGGTGATTACACTGGGGTGTGGAGATATTTATAAGGCCGCTAGGCTTGTGATACAGAAACTGTGTCAAACAGAGTAGTATGCTACGGGATTTCGGCGGGATTTTTTGCGGATTTAACCCAGAAACGATTGACTTTTTTATCAGAAACTGCTACTATTGAATTATGTTGATTATAGGAGGGGTTTGTTATGAGTAAAGAGTTGAGACTGCACGATATCGACGTGGCAGATTTTTTAAAAACCGTTGAAAGCTGCGAGGGTAACGTTTATCTGGAAACCGAAGAAGGAGACTGTTTTAATCTTAAATCCAAGCTGAGTCAGCTGGTGGGTCTGACCAATCTGATCAAGGGCGGGATTATCACCGAAGCGTTTATTCGTTGTGAGAAGCCGTCGGATGAGTCTAAGCTGTTCCGCTTTAATCTTTATAGAGAAGTGCCGGATAAACAATAAGTTTTGTAAACATAGATTTACAAGCCGTGCGACCTATGCGCGCGGCTTGTTGTTGTAAACATCATCCGCTTTGGCGGGTTGGAGGAATTTCAATAAAATGGATATGCCTTTTTCCCCAAATGAATCTAAACAGCTGAATATTACTACCGATTATGGCGTTTTTTCCAGATATCCGGTTAAAACGCACGTGGTGATGAACGGTCAGGATCTGCCTGAATTACTGGATCAGTATGTAAAGGCCTATGTACAAGACGGCGATTATGTGTTTATGAGTGAAAAAATTGTTGCCATCAGCCAGGGGCGGGCATTTCCGGTGAAAGATATCAAGCCGGGTTGGTGGGCCAGATTTTTATGTAAGTTTGTGTATAAAACGCCGTATGGCATCGGGCTGGGCAGTCCGTGGACAATGGAGCTTGCCATTCGCGAAATTGGGTTACCGAAAATTTTGTTTGCGGCGTTTTGCTCGGCAGTAACCAAGCTGTTTGGAATCAGGGGTGTGTTTTACCGGATCCTGGGCGAAAAGGCTCGCGCAATCGACGGACCGTGTGATTGTACCATTCCGCCGTATAATGAATATGCAAAGCTGGCGCCCGATCGTCCGAACGAGGTGGCGGCGGATCTGGCAGCGCATCTGGGCGTTTCGATCGTTGTGATCGACGCAAACGATTTAGGCGTTGAGGTTTTGGGGCGGTCGTCGCAGGATATTCCGATAGATTTCTGCAAGCAGGTTTTTAAAGATAATCCGCTGGACCAGGCGGCGCAGCAGACACCGCTGTGTATTGTTAGAAAAGCAGAGGAGGAAACGCCAGAATGAGTGAAATTGAAACCAAGTGTATACAAGAGGGATATGTTCCTTCTGACGGCGAGGCGCGGGTTTTGCCGATTTATCAGAGCACCACGTTTCGCTATGACAGCGTAGATACGCTGGGCGATCTGTTTGATTTGAAAACATCGGGACATTTTTATACCCGTCTGAGTAATCCAACCAATGAGGCGGTGGAAAAGAAACTGACGGCGCTGGAGGGTGGCGTTGGTGCGATGGTTACGGCTTCGGGTCAGTCTGCATCGTTGATTGCGATTACCAATATCGCGGGCGCAGGCGACCATATTATCAGCGCGTCTGCAATTTACGGCGGGACTTTCAATTTGTTCAATGTGACGCTGCGCAAGCTGGGGATCGATACGACGTTTGTGGATGTGAATGCAACGCCGGAGGAAATTCAGGCGTTGGTTCGTCCGAATACCAAAGCGATTTTTGGAGAGACCATTACCAATCCGTCGTTGGATGTGCTGGACATCGAGAAATTTGCGGCGGTGGCGCATCAAAATGGTATTCCGCTGATTGTGGACAATACTTTTCCGACGCCGGTTTTATGCCGTCCGTTTGAATTTGGTGCGGATATTGTCATGCATTCCACCAGTAAATTCTTAGATGGGCACGCAGTCGTATTAGGCGGTGCGATCGTAGATTCCGGACGTTTTGACTGGCAGGCATCGGCAGATCGATTTCCCGGGTTGACACAGCCAGATGCTTCCTATCATGGGATCGTATATACAGATACGTTTGGAGAGGCTGCATATATCACCAAGGCACGGGTGCAGATGATGCGGGATTTCGGGACTCAGATGAGTCCAATGTCGGCGTTTATTTTGAATATGAATATGGAAACGCTGCATCTGCGTATGCAGCGGCATTGTGAAAATGCGCAAAGGGTTGCGGAATATTTGCAGCAACATGAAAAGATCGCCTGGGTGAATTATCCCGGATTGCCGGATAATCCATATTATTCGTTGGCGCGCAAGTATCTTCCAAATGGCTGTTCGGCGGTGATCGCTTATGGCGTAAAAGGTGGAAAGACCGCGGCAAAGAAGTTTATGGAACATCTGAAGCTGGCTTCTTTGGAAATTCATGTGGCAGATATTCGAACCTGTTGTCTGCATCCGGCCAGTACCACGCACCGGCAGTTGACGGACGAGCAGCTGGCGCAGGCCGGCGTCGGCCCTGATTTGATCCGGATGTCTGTGGGGTTGGAAAACGTAAAGGATATTATTGCAGATATCGAGCAGGCGCTGCAAGCAGTGTAAAGCAAACGGCGCTTTGTAAAGTTATAAAACGCATATTTTTGGATGTTTGTATCGGTTGTGATTTTTGTGCTAAGAATATCAACTGAAACATTTGTTTTGCTGCGGTAACGATGAACAATTTGTAATGCAAGGAGCACACCGGAACGCTTTGTTTTCGGCGTGCTTTCGTTTTCATGAGCACGATCGTCAGAAAGAAGGGAGGGGACAATGGCGCATTGATATAAGGAGCAGGCACGCACCAAGATTATGATGGGGCTATCCTGCTTTTTTGACGCAGAAACGATGCGTGTATTGTTGGATCGGGCGGTACAGATCCGACAGTACGTGCAGACGCTGATGCAGAAAGCTGAAGACGGCGTATCTGACGCGCAATACAGGCTGGTCTTATGTTATCTCCGGGGATCTGACGGGGTCAAACAGGATGATCAGCGCGCAGTTTATTGGTTTACAAAGGCGGCGCGGCAGGATCATGTAGCGGCGATTTTTTATCTGGGCGTTTGTTATGGATTTGGCATGGGGTTTGACAGAAAATATACAAAGGGCAGTCGTTTTATACCAGCAGACGGCTCAATATGGATTTGCGCCGGCCGAATATGAAATGGGGCTGCGGTATATCAGTGGAAACGGTGTTCAAAAGGATCTTCAACAGGCGGTGAATTTTTATCGTAAAGCGGCAGAGCAAGGGTATGCGCCTGCGCAGTATAATTTAGGACATTGTTTTTATCACGGCATCGGCACAGAGGAGAATAATGAACAGGCCGTATACCGGTTTTTAAAAGCCGCACAGCAGGATTATCCGCAGGCACTACTGTTGATGGGAGAATGTTATACACATGGCTATGGTGTGGAGCAGGATGCGCGTCAGACCATGGAATACTGTCTAAGGGCTGCTGACCAGCGCTTTGCATCCGCTCAATGTGAGTTGGGACGTTGTTATGAATTTGATACCGGCGTATCGCGGGACTTGAAGCGGGTCAGGTATATATTTTGTATCGCCTTGCCGCCAAACAGGGCTACGTGCCGGCGCAATGCAATCTGGGCTATTTGTATTATCATGGACTCGGAACGCCGGTGGATTATGAACAGGCGGTATATTGGTTTTTCGAGGCGGCGCGGCAGGAATATCCACGGGCGTTGTTGTTTCGTGGAAAATGGCACCAAAATTGAGATGGCTTGGAGCAAAGCGCTGTACAGGCTGTGCGGTTGTACTATAAGGCGGCGGAACAGGGTGTATGCGAAGCACAGCGAGCTTTAAGGCATCTGAAATGATGGAAACTGATATAAAAATAAGCCGTGTGAATGTTTCAGCGTTCACACGGCTTTGTAATGTGTTTGACGTTTTATGGTGCTGCGTTATGTAAGATAACGCAGCAAGGCTGGGTACCGCTCTTTGGCTTTCTGGTATCCCGCCTGATAAGCGGTCTGTAATTTTTGCAGATTCTTTTCTACCCGACCGATATTTAACGCGGCGTCGGGACGAATGATAAAGACCTGCTGATGTCGTTCTAAACGATTCAACTCGTTTAACGTATTGTTATAGACATTATGGCGGTTTTGCATGGCGGTTATAAAATTGGGATAGTTGGCGTAACGCAGGTGCATCAGCAATCTATGGTGATTTGGCGGTTTTCGATAGCCGGCCGGGCGTGTCAGAATGACGACGCTTTTGCGCGCGCCTTGTTTTTGCGCTTGCCGGATCGGAATAGAATCGGCAATACCGCCGTCCAGATAAGGCGTGCCGTTGATCGTAACCAACCGGGACACGAAGGGCAGGGAAGCGGAGGCACGAATATATAGAATATCTTTTTTCAGATCGTGGATCCGTGGATATTCCGCCTGCCCGGTGATACAGTTGGTGATTACTGACTGAAAAACCGTTTTATTTTTGAGAAAAGCTTCGTTGTCGATGGGATATAGCCGGTTTGGGATGTCTTCATAAATCAGCTTGACGCCAAAAATATCACCGGTAGTCAGCAGACTATACAGTCCGCAGTAGTGTCTGTCGTGCAGATAATCGGTAGCGGTGGAGAACGCCCGGCCTTTTTGACCGGCCAGATAGCTGCATGCATGACAGGCGCCTGCGGAAACGCCGATGCAGTTATCGAAAATCAGGCGTTGTTCCAGAAAAAAATCTAAAACGCCAGCGGTAAAAACGCCGCGCATACCGCCGCCTTCAAGAATCAGTGCAGTTTTGTCCATGGATTTATTCGTCTCCTGGGTGCGTGTGCTGCGGATTTTCAAAAGTTCGGAGCCGGGGGAACGTCTGATATCCGCTGGTTTGAAAATTTGCTCTGTTTTTAGTATAGCATGATTTTTAAAAATTCACAATACATTCACACTGAAAAATCAAATGTATGATACAATGAAATTACCGGGTATTTGCAAAGTCAAAAATTTTGAGCGTTTGAAAAATTGCGGTAACCGTAAACATGTCTGATAATACCATACATGCCGCTGTTGATATGGTATTACATGTTAAACATAATACATCAATATTGGAGGGTGAGAGTATGGCGCATATGCAACCAAAGTATAATGAAAAAACCCGTTTGATGGAACTGGGATATCGTTTTATGGACGTTCAGGAGCCTAATTTGTTTCGGAATATTTATCCGTATAATGAGATTCCGCGTTTGATTTTTAACCATCGGATCGTTCCGATGAATATTCCGGAACACATTTACATTACAGATACGACGTTCCGTGACGGGCAGCAGGCTCGTTCTCCGTATACGGTAGATCAGATCAGCGATCTATTTGATTTGATTCATAAGCTTGACAACGGTAGCGGAATTATCAGACAGTCGGAGTTTTTCCTGTATGGAAAGCAGGATCGTTTGGCGGTAGAAAAATGCCGGGAGAAGGGATATCGTTTCCCGGAGATCACCTCTTGGATTCGCGCAAAAAAGGAAGACTTTCAACTGGTTAAAGATATGGGGATCAAGGAAACCGGGATTTTGGTTTCCTGTTCTGATTATCATATTTTTAAAAAGATGAAACTGACCCGGTCACAGGCAATGGATCAATATCTTGGCATTGTTTCGGCAGCGTTGGAAAACGGGATTATTCCAAGGTGTCATTTCGAGGATATTACCCGGGCCGATTTTTATGGGTTTGTGTTGCCCTTTGCCGGAAAGCTGATGGAGCTGTCCAGACAGGCGGGGATTCCGGTGAAGATCCGGGCGTGCGATACGCTGGGGCTGGGAAGCTCTATTCCCGGTGTGGTGCTGCCGCGGAGCGTACAGCAGATTATTTACGGGCTGGTCAATTACAGCGGTGTGCCCAGCGAATATCTGGAATGGCACGGACATAATGATTTTTACGCGGCCGTCACCAATTCTGTCACTGCCTGGTTATATGGCTGTGCTTCGATCAATTCCTCGCTGCTGGGAATCGGAGAACGTACCGGCAATACGCCGCTGGAGTCGATGGTCATTGAATATTGCCAGCTCAAGGGCGATACCGGCGGTATGGATTTAAAGGTCATTACGGAAATTGCGGAATATTTTGAGAATGTGCTGGACTATGAGATTCCGCCGCGCACGCCGTTTGTAGGTCGTGCGTTTAATGCGACCCGTGCGGGTATTCATGCTGATGGACTAAATAAAGACGAAGAAATTTATAATATTTTTGATACTACTGAAATTTTAGGCCGGCCGCCGGTAGTCGTGATTGATGCGCATTCTGGTTTATCAGGTATCGCCGCATGGATCAACAATTACTTTCATTTGCAGGACGATAAAAAGGTGGATAAACGCAGTCCGGCTATTCAGGCGATCAAAGAGTGGATTGATGCAGAATATGCAGACGGCCGCACGACGGTTATCGGCGACGCAGAGATGGAAGCGCTGATTCGTAAGCACTTGCCGGAACTGTTGAAAATGCATCAGAGCCGTATCGAATAAAAATATAGATTTTTATAATAAAACTAAAAAAATCGTACAACACAATTTTGTGTTGTACGATTTTTTAGTTTTTGTTTATTATGGTCTTTTAACATAGAGGAAAGGATCGACATGCTGTCCGTTAACCCGAATCTCAAAATGCAGATGTGGGCCAGTGGAATTGCCGGTGCTGCCGCAATATGCAATCAGTTGGCCTTTTTGCACATAATCACCAACGGAAACCAGAAGCGTCTGACAATGTGCATACAGGGTGGAAAACTGTTTGCCGTCCTTTCTGCCGTGATCGATGATTAGATGGTTTCCATAGCTGACATTGCTGATGGTTGCTTTGATTACATAACCGCTGGCGGAGGCATAGATCGGTTTTCCAAGCGCGCCGGAGCAGGAAATATCCACACCGGTATGAAAACGGGTAGGACGCTGGCCATAAGGACAGGAGATATAATAGCTGGTTTGGAACGGCCAGACAAAATCTGCTTGATCTGTGTTCGTGTTGGGCCTGGTCGTCGTTGTAGTTGTGGTTGTAGAGGTAGAAGGCCGGTTGACTGATGTATCATCATCAGCAACCGTCGTGGTTGTCGTCGTTGTAGTTGTGGTTGTAGAGGGATTCTCGCCGAAAACCAGATCAGAATGACTGTGTTCATTTATATATTGTTCGATTTCAGCCTGGACGGCGGCAATATCATCTTCCAAGCTTTCCTGATCGTTATATAACGCGGTTTGCTGGCCGGAAAGCTCTGTCAACAGCGCAGACGCCTGTGTATATTCGGCTTCCAATTCGTTTTGCGTTTGAGAAAGCGTTTGTTTCAGGGTGGCGGCTTCTTGCTGCGCTTGTTCATTTTGCAGCTTTATTTTATTCAGGCTGTCGATTTCAGCACGGATATCTTCCATCAACGCCCGGTCATGATCCGAAACGCCGCGCATCAGTTCAACCCGCGCCAGAAAATCACCGAAATCATCAGCACTCAGTAAAACAGCCAGTTCATTGCTTGTCCCGGCGATATAAATTGCCCGCAGCCGGCTGCGCAGCAGTTCTTTGGATTGTTCCAGATTGATCTGTTTTTCAGTAATGGCTTTCTGATTATTTTGAATTTCCAGATTCAGCTGGTTGATGCTATCATTGACAAGATCCACTTGTTTTTGTACGGTGGAGACTTTTTCCTCCAGAGATTTTCGAAGGTTATCATATTGGTTAACATCCTGCTGTAAAGAATCAATTTGCTGCTGTAGCGATTGCTTTTGTCGTTCCAGCGCATCTAATTGGGTCTGCAGATCGTCTTTGGTATCGGCGAAAGAAGGTAAAGAAACGCCGAACAACACCGACAGGCAAAACAAAACTGCCAGAAAAACTGTGCCAAAACGTTTGTATTTGCATTTTTCCATGTATGTTCACGCTCCTTATAACGACATCTTCACACAATTTAAATTATTTTGCAAGCAGTTTTTTAATGCGATCTACTGCCTGCGCTGTTTGATCCTGATCTCCAAAGGCGGTCAGACGGAAAAAGCCTTCGCCGTTTGCGCCGAAACCAGCGCCCGGCGTACCGACCACGTTGGCGTTTTCCAACAGGTAATCAAAAAAGCTCCAGGAGTCCATCTGATTGGGGCACTTCAGCCAGATATAGGGTGAATTTTGTCCGCCGGTGTACCAGACGCCGATTTCATCTAACGCATCAGCAATGATTTTGGCGTTGTTCATATAATAGGCGATAGTTTGACGAATCTGTTTCTGGCCTTCGTCGGTGAAAACAGCTGCCGCGCCTTTTTGAACAATATAAGAAGTGCCATTAAATTTGGTGGTTTGTCTGCGCAGCCACAGTTTATTCAGTTCGATACCGTTGGACACCAGCGCGTGGGGTACAATGGTATAGCCACAGCGGGTGCCGGTAAAGCCTGCGGTTTTAGACAGCGAGCAGAATTCAATCGCGCAATCTTTTGCGCCCTCGATTTCAAAGATGCTGTGCGGCAGGGTGTTATCGCTGATAAAGGCTTCATATGCGGCGTCGAACAAAATAACCGCGCCGCATTCTTTGGCATATTGAACCCAGGCGGCTAACTGTTCTTTGTTATAAACCGCACCGGTAGGATTATTGGGAGAGCATAAATAGATCAGATCTGCATGAACATTTTCATCCGGAAGCGGCAGAAAACCATTGTCGGCGTTGGCGTTCATATACAGGATGTTCCGACCATCCATAATATTGGTGTCAACATAAACCGGATAAACCGGATCAGGCACTAACACGGTGTTGTCTTTACTGAACAGATCTAGAATATTTCCCACGTCGCTTTTTGCGCCGTCGGAAATAAAGATTTCATCCAGCTCCAGTTCTACACCGCGTTTACGATAATAAGCCTGAATCGGCTGTTTGACAAAATCATAGCCCTGTTCCGGGCCATAGCCGTGAAAGCCGGCGGCGGTAGACATATCGTCTACTGCGCTGTGTAACGCTTCAATCACCGCGCTGCAAAGCGGACGGGTGACGTCGCCAATGCCCAGACGAATGATCTTTTTATCGGGATGCGCCTGTGTATATGCGTTGACTTTTTTCGCAATCGTTGAAAACAGATAACTGTCTTTCAGGTTTAGATAATTGGCATTGATTTTCATGACAGAACTCCTTTTATTGATTTTGATGGGCGATAGAAGCCTTTACAAACTCTCTGAACAACGGATGTGCGCGATTGGGGCGGCTTTTAAATTCCGGATGGTATTGTACGGCTACGAAGAAATCATTTTTCGGAATTTCCACCGCTTCGACCAGACGATTGTCCGGTGAAGTACCGGTAATCACCATGCCGTATTGTTCCACTTTCTCCCGATAGTCATTGTTAAATTCATATCTGTGGCGGTGCCGCTCAGCGATCTGGTCACAGCCATAGGCCGCCTGCATGATGCTGCCGCTTTTGATTTTGCAAGGATAAGCCCCCAGGCGCATTGTGCCGCCTTTGGGAATATTGCCCTGTTGGTCCGGCATCAGATCAATCACATTATTCAGACCGTGGGGCGTGAATTCGCTTGAATTTGCGTCAGACAGATTTAAGACATGCCGGGCAAATTCAATCACGGCAGTTTGCATGCCCAGGCAGATGCCAAAATAAGGGACATTATGCTC
>CALWVC010000011.1 GCA_944384865.1 uncultured Clostridia bacterium | reverse complement strand
GATAGTTTTCTAATCGCTAATAAAGGAATATCTGCACTAACATTTACGCTGAAAGATACGCCGAATGAGGAACAACTGGACGTAATAGAGGCTGAGCTTAGACAGCTTGACGAAAACTTAAATTTTTTTCCGCCGAGTGTGGGAAATTATAAAACTGATGTAGTACGGTCATTTTTGCAGTCGCTAACTTTACCAATACTTATCATTTTGTTTTCATTTGTCTGTATATTCTCTTTGTACCGTTTCTGGTTGGTGCATATTCGCAAAACACATGCGATTTATAAGATATGTGGCGTCAGACTTTCTATCTTCGTAATTTATCTCATTCTTGAAGTAGCAATCTTAACAGCGATAGGTTTTGCTATAGGAACAGCGGTCTTTTATCTCATATATACTTTGGGTAACCCTACAGAGCTATTGCGAGAGCCAAATTTTGCAGAGCTTTTGATGCTTTACGTTGTGTCATTGGCTATAAGTCTGCTTGCTTCGCTCCTGAGTATCATCAGAGCAGTAAAACTTTCGCCCGTCGATATGAAGGAGGGTCGAAAATGAAATTTTCAAATCTTTTGTTCATATCCATGTTTCAGTTTCGAAAGAATGCGCTTGGATATCTTCTCGCTTGTATTGAAATATTTATTGTAGTTCTTCTGCTGATTTATGTGCTGTCTACCATAAGATATTATAATATCCCAATAAAAACGTTAGAGCATGTCGAATCGAGCCGACTTGTTAACTACGGATATAATAAAATACAAAGATCAGATGCAGAACTAAAAGCAGCGATTCTTGCGTTTGAGAATTACGCTTACAACAGTTCGGACATCAGTCGAATTGGGCGAACAGGGTGGATACGTACGTCAATCTTAAAAGAAAGCGTTAAAGATAAAGGTTTAGAGCAATTTCCAGACAAGACTGGTTCCGATCCGGAGGATCCATATTTTCCTGGAAACAATGCACTTGTTTATGACCGTCTGATTGCGGAAAAATTTCCTTTGACTTTAGAAAAAGGTTATCAGTTCACAACATATGCGACGGATGAAGGCTGTATACCTGTCATTCTTCATAGTCAGTATATGGATCGTTTCAATGTTGGCGATACTTTCAGAGTTCGATTGCAATGGGCTGATCAATGGGCAAGAGATGAGTACGACGCCTGCGAAGCGTTTCTTACAGTACAAGTGGCGGGTTTTCTAAATAAAAGCAATTACCATACGGAAATAGGCGCCGGTGGCAGCTTTTTTACAGCTGACATGCTTGTTACAAACGCATTTAATTGCGATATGATTCTGCTGCGAGATGAAAACGCCAATTTTCCGGTAGATGGTTACGATTTTATGATTTCAACCTTTCTGATAGAAGTTTCTGAATCAAGTGGAGCTGTAGAACGAGTTATAAATCAGCTTAGTCCGACAGGTTTTTGTGCTCCCCTTGGAAATGTAATAGACGATTCCGTGTATATGCTGAAACAGAAAACAGCGAAACCGATTATCAATCTAATTATACTGATCATTGTCGCCGCAGCGGCGATAGGCGGAATAAATGGCATGAATCAGATTTCACAAAAAAGAGACTTTGGTATTTACTATATATGTGGCGCGACTTGGGGCAACTGTATAAAGACTGATATATTGCGTAACGTATTGATCATCACGATACCGGCTGTTCTGTCAGGCGTGCTGAGCTACTTTTTATTCCGTTCTACTGAAACAAATGTATTAAATTTGTGGGATTTTATAATTGCCATTGGCGTTATTGCGGCAATTTACATCATTTCATCATTGTGGTATGTTATAAATCTTCAAAGAATGAAGCCTGCAGACAGTGTAAAGGAGTGGGAAGATTGAGCATCATAGAGCTAAAAAACGTGATCAAAACCTATTATACAGGCAGTGAAAAGCCTGTGCACGCGCTAAGAGGAATAAACCTGAAAGTAGAGGCGGGTGAAAGCATCGCCATTCAGGGTGTTTCCGGTTCTGGTAAATCGACACTGCTAAACATATTGGGGTGTCTCGACGCACTGACGGAAGGTGAATATTATCTCGACGGCGAAAAGGTACAGTTTTCCAATAATCGTCATATAGCAGATATACGCAATAAAAAAATCGGCTTTGTACTTCAAAATTTTGGTCTTTTAAACGATCGCTATGTCAGCGATAATATTGCGCTTCCTCTACTGCTTGGAAATATGTCTAAAAGTAAGGCCGACAAGCTTGCTATGGAGGCGGCGAAATCTACAGGCATTGAAAAGCTCTATGGAAAAAAGATTAAGAAATTATCCGGCGGCGAGCGTCAGAGAGTGGCCATTGCAAGAGCAATCGTAACAGATCCGGAACTGATACTTGCCGACGAACCTACTGGTTCGTTGGACAAGGCGACCGGCGAGCAGGTCGTAGAAATGCTGGTAAAGATGACACAGTCCGGTAAGACTGTTATCATTGTTACCCATGATGACAGTGTTGCAGAAAGATGTGGGCGGCGTCTTTACATTGAGGACGGATTAATACGGGAAGTAATTTGATTTACCGGCAAACATAAAAACGCGAGGAGTATAGTCATAAAAAATCTTATATAAAAAGCGGTCAAACTTTTTGACCGCTTTTTATATAGGTCAATGTTTTTTATACTTGAGTTTTATGTATGGTTACTGGAATATACGGCGCAAATTATGATAACAACCGCGGGTTTTATTCACAAAAGAAACTTTGACATTTCTCTTACAATCTGGTATTATAATTCCCATATTGTGCTGAATGGGATGTGACCGGTCGTGAAAAAAGAACATCTCGGTGAATATTGCCTGATTGGTTTGGCACTGGTGCTGGCCGCTGGAATCATAATATATATTGCGCTCTCATCTCCGCCGCTGACATCTCCGGCTGTTGCATATGCGGATACGACGGTTACGCAGATTGAACAGGGTTCAGTAGCGCCGTATGTGGAGACGATTCCAACAGAATCTGCATCGGCAGCGCCGCAATCGACAATGACAGTCGATCGACAAGCGCAAACAGTTCAAACATCCCGCCGGCAGACGCAGAAAACATCGCAGTTTTCAGGTAAGGTAAACGTGAATACGGCGACTGTAGAAGAGCTGGATACGCTTGACGGTATCGGCGAGGTGCTTGCGCAGTGGATTATCGATTACCGGCAGGCCAACGGCCCGTTTGAAAAGCCGGAGGATTTGCTGGAAGTCAAGGGCATCGGAGAAAAGAAACTGGCGGCGATTATAGACGATATTACGTTTTAATGACGCTGATCTTCATCATCATAATGATCCAGAAAGCTGATGATCTTGTCTTTTTCATGCCATTTGTAGCCGATGACCGTCGCTAAATTGACGCTGTGGGTGCTGCGGAAAATATGCAGATCAATATCTGGGTTGCTTTTTTTCAGTTGTGCAATCAGTTGTTTGATTTCCTGCCGTTTGGATGAACCGATCTGATCGGCTGCCTGTGCGTTTTGTTCGGTGAACCGGCAGGCGCACTGAATAAAGGACAGATCGTTATACCGCGCCCAGGCGATAATATCAGCTTCCCGGACCATATATAAAGGTCGGATCAGCTCCATACCGGCATAATGGGTGCTGTGGAGTTTCGGCATCATGGTTTTGAATTCCGACCCATAGAGCATACTCATTAAAATCGTTTCCACAACATCGTTGAAATGATGACCTAATGCAATTTTATTGCAGCCGTGCTGCATGGCTTCTTTATATAGATAGCCCCGTCGCATCCGGGCGCATAAATAACAGGGAGAACCGCCGCTTTTAGAGACAATCTCGAAAATCGGCGAATTGAAAATCTGAATCGGAATTTGCATGATCTGCGCGTTGTGCACAATCTGATCCAGATTTTTTTGCCGGTATCCGGGATCCATAACCAGATATTTGGCTTCAAACGGAACATCAGAATATTTTTGCAGATGCTGCATACAGGCGGCCAGCAGCATGGAATCTTTTCCGCCGGAGATGCAGACTGCGATCTTGTCGCCGGCATTGATGAGCTTATAATCTCGAATGCCCTGTATAAACCGATTCCAGATCTGTTTACGATATTTTTTAATAATGCTTCGCTCAATGGTAAGATGTTGTTCCATTCGGTTGGCCTCCTGTTTTGATGACAGGTTTTATTATATATGGTTTTTTATGTCGGGTCAATAGATGTATGAGTGGATATGAACAATCTGAAAATTCTGGTGCCCGTTGGTTGAAATCACAAATTTATTCCTGTATAATTAGGAAAATTGTACAAACAAAAAGGGGCGGGCATATGCTGGAACTGAAAGATATCTGTAAAACATACAAAGTTGGGGATATTGAAACCAAGGCGCTGGATCATATCAGCGTTGCGTTCCGGCAAAAAGAGTTTGTGGCGATTCTGGGGACAAGTGGTTCGGGAAAAACTACCTGTCTGAATATCATCGGCGGCTTGGACCGGTATGATTCCGGCGAGATGACGATTAAAGGCAAAAATACAAAAAATTTCAAAGAACGGGATTGGGACGCATATCGAAACAATTCCATTGGGTTTGTGTTTCAAAGATATAACCGGATTCCACATCTGAGTATTGTGGATAATGTAGAGATGAGCATGACGCTCAGCGGCGTATCCAAACGAAAAAAACATGAAAAAGCGATGCAGATGCTGGAGCAGGTTGGATTAAAAGAGCATCTGCATAAAAAGCCGAATCAGCTTTCAGGTGGACAGATGCAGCGGGTAGCGATCGCCAGGGCGTTGGCCAATGATCCGGAAATTCTTCTTTGTGACGAGCCAACTGGCGCGCTGGATTCGGCAACCAGTATTCAGATTATGGATTTGATTAAAGAAGTCGCCAAGGACCGGCTGGTGATTATGGTTACCCATAATCCGCAGTTGGCCGAGCAGTATGCCGACCGGACCATCTCCTTTCAGGACGGCAGAATTGTTTCTGACACCCATCCGCATCAGGAGCGGCCGAAGGAAGATCAGTTTTCGTTAAAAAAGACCAGTATGAATTTTCTGACGGCGCTGGGACTGTCGTTTAACAATATCAAAACTAAAAAGTGGAGAACCTTTTTAACCTGTTTTGCTTCCAGTATCGGTATTATCGGGATCGCAGTGGTTTTAAGCCTGTCCTCCGGCTTCCAGATTCAGATCAATCAGTTTCAAAGCGACGCCTTAAGCGAATATCCGATTACCATCTCAGCTACTGCCATGAATACCGATGAGGAAAGCATGGCGCAGGCGCAGAGCCAGATGCGTGATCAGATGACGAATGATGGTGCATTTGTACAGTCGGACGAGGTTTATTTGTATGATCCCAGTTCGTCGGCGATTGTGCATCAAAATAAGCTTACAGATGCATATATCGATTATATCGAAAATATTGATCCCGAAATCTGCAAAAGCATCGGCTATGTCCGAACAGTCAATATGAATCTGATCGGTAAAAATCAGGAGGGTGATCCGATCACGGTGACTTTTGGTGCGGATGAAAACCAGAACAATCCGATGGCGGCAATGACCAGCATGGCGGGGATCGGGTTATCAACCTATCCGGAATATCTGGACGCTTCTAAAACGACCAGCTATCTACAGGATAACTATGATCTCCTCAGCGGTGCATATCCTACAGAGGCAACGGATCTGGTGTTGGTGGTCGATGAGAAAAACCGGATTGACGTTTCCATTTTAAAAAATATAGGCTTTGATACTGAAAACATTGACAGCTATAAGTTTACAGATTTAATCGGGACAGAGTTTAAACTGGTATCCAATGACGATTATTATGTAAAGACGCAGTTTGAAACCTATATGCCGAATCAGGATTTACAGGCCATGTATGACAATGGGGATGATTTGACCCTGCGTATCAGCGGCATTGTTCGTGTAAAAGAAGACGCGCCCTTTGGCTTGTTGGGCGAGGGTATCGCATATAGCGACCGTCTTTCTCAAATAGTGCTTGACCGTGCTGCGGACTCGGAGGTTGTCCGTGCGCAGCAGGAAGCAGACTACAATATTTTAACCAGAGAACCTTTAGACGCGGATACCAAAGAACAGCTGCTGGCATATCTGGGCGGTAATGCCTCACCATATATGATTATGGTTTATCCGGAAAATTTTGAGGATAAAGAAGCGGTGTTGCAATATTTGGATGATTGGAACGCAGGAAAATCTGATGAGGACACCGTGATTTATACAGATCTGGCTTCAGCCCTGACCAACATGACCAGCGGTATTATGGATGCGATTACGATTGTATTGGTGGCCTTTGCCGCAATTTCTCTGTTTGTCAGCCTGATCATGATTTGCATCATTACCTATACGTCGGTATTGGAACGCACCAAAGAAATCGGTATTTTAAAAGCGCTGGGCGCACGAAAACGAGATATTGCCCGGGTGTTTGATGCGGAAACCTGTCTGCTGGGCGTGTTTTCCGGGGTGTTGGGAATCGGCATCGCTTATCTGTGCACTTTCCCGATTAATGCGTTGATTTATCATCTGACGGAAGTTTCGAATGTTGCACAGCTGAATCCGCTGCATGCGGTGATTTTGGTTGTGATCAGTACTGTTTTAACGATGCTGGGCGGGCATATTCCGGCGCGGATGGCGGCCAAAAAAGATGCGGTAGAGGCGCTGCGCAGCGAATAGAAAATTCAAAAACAGAGCATGTGCAGGCATGCTCTGTTTTTTTATGTATTTTCCTGATCAATCGCCAAATCTTTTCAAATCGTAAAAAAGACTTTCCTTTTACCTGTAAATATGATATAATTTGCATAAATTCTTCAGGGAAAGGGAATGAGCAAAATCGCTATCTGGGATCGAAACGCTGAAACCATGCGACGGGCCGATATTCGCGCGCTGCAGTTGGAACGGCTGAAACATCTGGTGGGCTATTGTATAAACAATGTGCCCTTTTATTACGAACGTTTGACCAAAGCGGGTGTGACGGCTGAAAAGATCAAAACGCTGTCGGATGTGCAATATATTCCGTTTACTACGAAAGACGATTTGCGCGATCATTACCCGTTTGGGCTATTTGCGGTACCGATGCAGAAGATCGCGCGGATCCATGCTTCTTCTGGTACCACCGGCAAACCGACTGTGGTTGGATATACCAAAAACGATCTGGAAAACTGGGCGCAGATGGTCGCGCGTATTACCACGGCGGCGGGTGCTGACGATCATACCATTGTGCAGATTGCGTTCGGATACGGCATGTTTACCGGTGCGTTGGGGCTGCATTATGGGTTGGAAAAAATCGGTGCGGCAGTAGTACCGTGTTCTTCCGGCAATACCGAAAAGCAGCTGATGTTTATGCGGGATTTTAAAACAAACGCTTTAGTGGCTACGCCGTCTTACGCGTTGTATATGGCGGAATGTGCAAAAGAATCCGGCTATCCGATGGAGCAGTATCACCTGCGGCTGGGGCTGCTGGGATCCGAAGGCTGCACGCCTGAAATGCGGGACCGGATCGAGCAGGGCTGGGGGATGTTTGTAACAGATAATTACGGTCTTTCGGAAGTTTGTGGGCCGGGTATGTCTGGCGAATGTCAGCTGCGCTGCGGATTACATATCAACGAAGATCATTTCTTGTGTGAAACCATCAATCCCCAGACGTTGGAGGTGCTGCCGGTTGGAGAGACCGGCGAACTGGTCGTAACGACGCTGACCAAAGAAGCGATCCCGCTGCTGCGATACCGCACGAAAGATATCACAAAAATTACCGAAGAACCCTGCGCATGCGGACGGACGACTGCGCGTATGGACAAAATTAAGGGCCGCAGCGACGATATGCTGAAAATCCGGGGCGTGAACGTATTTCCGTCTCAGGTGGAAAGCGCACTGGTGGGCATGCAGAAAATCGGCCCGCACTATCAGTTGATTGTCCGGCGGGAAGGTTTTGCCGATACGCTGGAAGTGAAGGTGGAACTGGTCGACGGCTCTGTGCTGGAAAAGTTCGCTGAGCTGGAAGCGGTACAAAATGAGATTAAAAACCGATTGCGCACGGTTTTGGGCCTTTCGGTTAAGGTAACGTTGGCTGAGCCTAAATCGCTGGAACGGTTTACAGGAAAGGCGCGGCGTGTTATTGATCTGAGAAACGAGCATTGAGTTGGAGGTTTATATGGAAAACAAAGAACTGTTTTTGGGCAACCAGGCGGTGGCCCGTGGACTATATGAAGCAGGCGTGACGGTCATTTCCAGTTATCCGGGAACACCCAGCACAGAGATCACTGAGTTTGCAGCGCAAAATGATGAAATTTACTGTGAGTGGGCTCCAAATGAAAAAGTTGCGGTAGAGGTCGCCGCCGGTGCGGCGATCAGCGGCGCAAGAGCTTTTTCCGCCATGAAGCATGTGGGGCTGAATGTTGCTGCTGATCCGTTATACACAGCGTCTTACACCGGCGTCAACGGCGGCCTGATGATTGCGGTGGCGGATGATCCGGGCATGCATTCTTCTCAGAACGAGCAGGACAGCCGACATCATGCGATTGCCTCCAAGACGCCGATGCTGGAACCGGCAGACTCTCAGGAATGTAAGGACTATGCCAAAATCGCATATGAACTGTCGGAGCAGTTTGACACGCCGGTATTGCTGCGTCTGACCACGCGGGTTTCGCATTCCAGAAGTCTGGTTACACTGGAGCCGCGGCAGGACGTTGCGTTGCGCGATTTTGAAAAAAATCCGCAGAAATATGTAATGATGCCGGCCATGGCGATCAAGCGCCATGCTTTTGTAGAGCAGCGGATGCAGCAACTTGCAGATTATGCGGAAAACTGTGCATTAAACCGGGTTGAATACAACACCGGTGCCAAGATTGGCGTGATTACCGCCGGTATTTGTTATCAATATGCAAAGGAAGCGTTAGGCGAACGTGCATCGTATTTAAAATTAGGCATGGTAAACCCGTTGCCTGTAGCGTTGATTCGCAATTTTGCAGAACAATTTGAGCAGGTTTATGTGATTGAAGAGTTGGACGGTATCATTGAAAATCACTGTAAGGCGCATGGCGTGCAGGTGATCGGAAAAGAATTATTCGGTTACCTGGGCGAGTATAATCAGGAAATCGTCAGAGAGAAAATTCTGGGCGAGCATGTGCCATTTGTGCAAACAGATCTGGATATTCCGGCGCGTCCGCCGGTGCTGTGTGCCGGTTGTCCGCACCGGGGGCTGTTTTATACGTTAAAGCGGTTAAAGGTGCGGGTCAGCGGCGACATCGGCTGTTATACGCTGGGGGCGCTGGCGCCGCTGTCAGCGATCGATACCTGTATTTGTATGGGCGCTTCAGTTTCAGCGCTGCACGGGATGAACAAGGCCCGGGGCGACGACTTTGCCGCGCAGTCTGTAGCGGTAATCGGTGATTCCACTTTTGTGCATTCGGGCATCACAGGAATTATTAACACCGCATACAACAAGGGTGTTTCGACGGTGATTGTGTTGGATAATTCCATCACCGGTATGACCGGACATCAACAGAATCCGACAACCGGTTATACCATCAAAAATGATCCGACGGTTGCGGTAGATCTGGAAGCGCTGGCAAAGGCTGTGGGATTCCAAAGCGTACGGGTTGTGGATCCTTACGATTTGGACGAAACCTATAAGGTTATTAAAGAGGAAGTAGCAAAAAAAGAACCGTCACTGGTTATTTCACGCCGTCCCTGCGTGTTGATGAAATATGTAAAACATCGTCCGCCCCTGACAGTGCAGACCGATAAATGCAAAAGCTGCAAGGCCTGTATGCAGATTGGCTGTCCGGCTATTTCCATGCGCGACGGCAAGGCGCAGATTGATTTTACGCAATGCGTGGGTTGCGATGTTTGCACGCAATTGTGTAAATTTGATGCAATCGTCAGAGAATGATTGATCTTTAAAAATAGATGTGCTAACGAGTGCGGCGTTTGAAACCGTCGCTGGTTCTCTGAGGAATCTGGATTTTGCGAAAAGGATGATTTGAGATATGAAAGATCTGAATGTAATGATTGTGGGCGTCGGCGGGCAGGGGACGTTACTTGCCAGCCGGCTGTTGGGCTGCGCCGTTATGCTGGAAGGAATGGATGTCAAGGTCAGCGAAGTTCATGGCATGTCGCAGCGCGGCGGTTCGGTTGTGACCTATGTAAAAGCCGGAAAGCAAATCAGTTCACCGATTATCAACAAGGGAGAAGCAGATATTATTCTGGCTTTTGAACAATTGGAAGCTGCCAGATGGCTGCCTTATTTAAAGCGCGACGGCGTGTTGATCGTCAATACGCAGCAGATTGATCCGATGCCGGTGATTACTGGTGTGGCGAAATATCCGACGGGCGTTCTGCAGACGATCCGTGACTGTGGTGTGAATGTTGTGGCGATGGATGCGCTGGCGGCTGCCATGCAGGCGGGCTCCTCTAAGGTCACGAACGTCGTGTTGCTGGGCGCGATGGCCCAGCATACCGATATTGCATATGATATTTTTGAAACGGCGGTACGGCAAACAGTGCCTCAAAAATTTGTGGATATGAACCTTGCCGCGTTGCGGTTGGGATATGATGCTGCGAAAGCTTGCTGATGAGGAGATGGGATGATGCAGAGATATTTTCAGCCGGAAATTGAGACTGCTTCCAGAGAACAGCTACGAGAGTTGCAGTCTGCCCGATTGCGGGATTTGGTACGGCGCTGTTATGAACGGGTTCCATTTTATAAACAGAAGTTTGATGAAATGGGACTGCAGCCGGAGGACATTCGGAATATTGACGATGTTTATAAACTGCCCTTTACCTGCAAAACGGATCTGCGGGACCATTTTCCTTATGGTCTGTTTGCTGAACCGCGGGAGAATCTGATTCGTATTCATGCCTCTTCGGGTACGACCGGCAAGCAGACGGTTGTAGGATATACCCAGCATGATCTGGACGTTTGGGCAGAATCGGCTGCCCGGGCCATTGTGGCGGCCGGTGGCACAAAGTCTGATTTTGTGCATGTTTCTTATGGCTATGGGTTGTTTACAGGCGGATTGGGCTTGCATGACGGCGCTGCCAAGCTCGGCGCTACGGTTATTCCGGTTTCCTCCGGCAATACAAAACGGCAGGTGCAGATCTTACAGGATTTTCAATCGGATATTTTGTGTTGTACCCCTTCTTATGCAATGTTCATTGGCGAAATGTGTGCGGAGCTGGGCGTGGATACCGCTAAAATTCCGCTGCGCGCCGGTATTTTCGGCGCTGAACCTTGGAGCGAGAATATGCGCCGCGAGATCGAAAAGAAGCTGCATATTAAGGCATATGATATTTATGGCCTGTCGGAAATCTGCGGGCCGGGCGTGGCTTTTGAATGCAGCGAACAAAGCGGTATGCATATTAACGAAGACCATTTTTATCCGGAGATCGTAGATCCGGATACCGGGAAACCGTTACCGGACGGGGAGTATGGCGAGTTGGTTTTCACCTGTATCAGCAAACAGGCGCTGCCATTGCTGCGGTATCGTACCAGGGATATCTGCGCGCTGATTCGTAAGGAGTGCTCCTGCGGGCGTACGCTGGTTAAAATGTCAAAGCCTCATGGTCGCACAGACGATATGCTGATTATCCGGGGGATCAATGTGTTTCCGTCCCAGGTGGAGCATGTATTATTGCAGCTACAGATGGAGCCAAATTATCAGATTGTTGTAGACCGCGCAGGAAATCTGGATACGATGGAAGTCTTAATTGAAATGAGCGATGCAACTTTTTCAGACAGTGTGAAGAATATTGCTGCCAAAGAACAGGAGATTTCCGCTGCATTGCAGCAGATTTTAAATATTTCGGCAAAGGTGAAACTGGTGGAGCCCAAGTCGTTGCCCCGTTCTGAAGGAAAAGCAGTGCGGGTAATTGATAAACGCAAATTATAATCAAAGGGGTTGTAGATATGATTATCAAGCAGTTGTCTATTTTTGTTGAAAACAAGGCAGGAAGAATGGCGGAGGTCACCCAGATTCTTGCAAGCAACAATATTGATATTCGGGCGCTGTCGATTGCAGATACAACGGATTACGGCATTTTGCGGCTGATTGTGAATAATCCGCAGAAAGCGCTGGATGCGTTGAAAACAGCCTCTATTACGGTAACATTAACCGGGGTGATCGCCATTGCGATTCCAGATCATCCCGGTGGTCTGGCACGAGCGATTAAGGTGTTGTCTGACCGACAGATCAGCATCGAGTATATGTATGCGTTTTTGAATCCAAACAACGCGACAGCCTTTGTCATTTTGCGGGTAGAGGACAATGAAAAAGCGCTACAGGCGTTGCAGGACGGCAATATTCGCATTATGAAGGAATCGGAAATTTACGAGATTTAAAATATAATGATTGCTGTAGTCTTAAAAGCAGTTATCAGGGCACTATTTGTATTTTTATAAAATGGAAAAGGTCAGATACATGATTGTTCCATGTATCTGACCTTTTTATAATTAAAAATCGTTGATTTGCACGCCGCGATCTGTTATTCTACCGTAACGGATTTAGCTAGATTTCGGGGTTTATCAATATCGCAGTTACGCGCTTTTGCTACGTAATAACCCAGCAATTGTAACGGTACAACCTCTAAAGACGGCATCAACAGTTCGTGCGTGTTTGGAATGGTGAGAATATGATCTACTTCGTCGCTGTGGATGTCGTAGTCTTCACATGTCAACAGCAAAACTTCAGCGCCTCGAGCCTTGACTTCTTTGATATTGCTCATGGTTTTGGCGACCAGCCGTTTCACACAGGCCAGACCCGCAACAAAGGTGCCGTCTTCGATCAGGGAAATGGTGCCGTGTTTTAATTCACCGGCTGCATACGCTTCTGAATGAATATAGCTGATCTCTTTCAGCTTCAATGAAGCCTCCAGCGCCACGGCATAATCCAGATTTCTGCCGATGAAATAAGCATGCTCCAGATAAGCATATCGTTGCGCCAAGGTTTCGATTTTCGGTGCGAGTTTTAAAATCTGCTCAACTTTATCCGGCAATGCAACGATCTGCTCAAGAAGATAGGCGGTCTCTGTATCATCTATGCGGCCCAAGCGTTGGGCGATATACAGCGCAATCAAATACATCAGCGTCAGCTGAGTAGAATAGGCTTTGGTTGTGGCGACAGAGATTTCGGGACCGGCCCAGGTGTATAATACGTTTTTTGATTCGTTGGCAATAGAACTGCCAACGACGTTTACGATCGAGAGGATGGTAGCGCCCCGGGCTTTTGCCTCGCGTAAAGCGGCGAGGGTATCGGCGGTTTCACCGGATTGGCTAATAATGATCACCAGAGAATTTTCGTCGACAATCGGGTTTGAATATCGGAACTCTGAAGCAATCTCCGCAAAAACCGGAATGCGGCAAAGCTCCTCGATGACATATTTTGCGACTACGCCGACATGATAGGCGGATCCGCAGGCGATAATATTGATACGCTGGATGTTTTGTAGTAGCGTCTGATCGATTTCAATTCCGTCGAGATGAATCTGGCCGTTTTTGATGCGCGGCGTAATGGTGTCGCGCAGCGCTTTGGGCTGTTCCATGATCTCCTTGATCATAAAATGCTCATAACCGCCTTTTTCAGCAGCGGAAACGTCCCAATCGATCGTTGTAACTGAACGATCCAACAAATGGTGTTGCAGGTCGAAAATTTCCACGCTGTTTTTGGTCAGACGCACAATCTCGTTATCGTTCAAATAATAAACTTTGCGCGTCAGCGGCAGAATCGCCGGAATATCCGAAGCAATCATGTTGCCCTGGTCCGAGATACCCACGATCAGTGGGCTGGATTTTCGAACAGCGTACAGCTCATCGGGATGGTCCACGTTCAGAATCCCCAGCGCATAGGAACCTTCCAGCATCTGCAGTGTACGGACGATAGTATCAAACAGATCTCCATTATAATTTTCCTGCAATAAATGTGCGACAACTTCAGTGTCTGTTTCAGAGGCAAAATGATAGCCTTTTTCTTGTAATTGACGTTTCAACACGGCGTAATTTTCGATGATGCCATTGTGCACGATGGCAAACGAGCCATCCTGACTGCGGTGAGGATGCGCGTTGTCATCTGACGGTTTGCCATGGGTTGCCCAACGGGTATGTCCGATACCGGTCGGACTGTTATAGTTAATACCGTTGCTGATCAGGTCGCACAGCGTTTTCAGCCGGCCACAGGCTTTTTTAATCAGAATTTTATGGTTCTGAAAGACAGCGATTCCCGCTGAATCATAACCTCTGTATTCGAGTCGGGCCAACCCCTCTAACAATACGGGAGCAGCCGGTATCACGCCGGTAAAACCAACGATACCGCACATATAAATACCACCTTTCGCCAAGCATAAAGCCGGAAAAATCAATGACTTCATGACGGATGAATAAAGTTTATATAACAGAACTATACCATTTTT
>CALWVC010000010.1 GCA_944384865.1 uncultured Clostridia bacterium | reverse complement strand
CCGGCCGCAAATAATCGGAAATTTGCCATTTTGACAGCGAATTTTATCGATCATTTGTTTTTGCTGCCGCGCGTCTGTCGGCGTCACGCAGCAAGCCGGCTCTTTTCATCCGGCAAGCGCGTCAAAAACGAAGTTCCAACGCGGAAAGCCGCCGGTATAATTCCCGAATCAACTGTTGCTCTCGTTCAATGTCCGGCGCTTCAAAGGTCACCGAAAATCGCAGATAAGCACCACACTCGTCCCACGGCACCACCGAAATATTTGCCTGACGGATCAGATATTCCGCTGCCTCCTGCGCGGTAGCGAAAACAACGCCGTCTCCTGCGCCCTTAGGAGCGGGGACATAACAATAAAAACTGCCGCCCGGTTTTTTGGCTGAAAAGCCCAGCTTTTGCAGACATGGCACTAACAGATCAAACCGTCTCGAATATTTCTCACAAACCGCCGCCGTCAGCTCCGGATGCGCCAGTGCATACACGCCCGCTTTCTGAATTGCCCGAAATTGTCCGGAATCGGTATTGTCTTTCACCTTTGCATAGGCGGCAATCAACTTCGCGTTACCAGCCAGAAAGCCCAACCGCCACCCGGTCATATTAAACGCCTTGGACAGCGACTGAATTTCTGCTCCTACCTCCATCGCACCAGGCACAGATAAAAAGCTCAACGGCGGTCGTCCGTCATAAGTCAGTGCCGCATAAGCAGCATCGTGTATCACCGCAATATCATACCGCCGGGCAAAATCCACCACCCGTTCAAAAAATTCCAGTGTTGCTATTTGACCAGTAGGATTATTCGGGTAGTTGATATAAAGCAGCTTGGCTCTTTGTAAAATCTCATGGGGGATCGCATCAAAATCCGGATAAAAATCCTGCTGCAAACGCAGCGGCAGTGGATATACCTCGCCACCCATGTATCGGGTATAGGTTCCCAAAACCGGATATCCAGGCGTAGTCACCAGGCTGATATCACCAGGGTCAATCAGACACAACGGCAGCATTGCCAGAATGGGTTTCGTGCCAATTCCATGTAAAATCTGCGTCTGCGGATCCAGCTTGTCTACATGGAACACCTGCTGCATATACGCAGCGGCAGCCTGTTGAAACTCCAGAATGCCGTTATCCGCATAGAATCGGTTTTCCAGGCGGCCGCATTCCTCCCGTAACACCTGTACAATTCCCGGATCTGCCGGCGTGTCCGGTTCTCCCACGCCCATATCAATCAACGGCAGCTCAGGGTGTTCAACGCGCGCCTGCTCTTTGAGGGCCTTGATGCGGGCAAATTTATAATCACCACCCTGTCCAAATGCGCGTCCACCCAGCCGTTGTGCAATTTTTTGATCAAAAAAATTCATATTCAACCTCCTTCACGTCTGATTTCGACATCATTGTAACACATCTGTTAAAAAAAGAAAAGCAAAGACTTCTTTTTGTAATTTTATATTTATGGATAACTGCCACAAATCCGGCAACACTTTAACTGTACAATTTTTGATAAAAGGGTGAATACCATGCGATCCAGAAATCATCTGAAACAGTTTCATAAAGCGGCGGCAATCCTGCTGCTGAATCTGTGTCTGGTGCTGTTTTTTACAAACGGCACCGTATATCAGGCGGCTGCGCTTTCTAAAATGGGCTCGCGAGGTACCGAAGTCCGCCAGATCCAGACGCGGCTGAAAAAATGGGGCTATTATTCCGGCAACGTAGACGGCATCTACGGCACCCAAACCCGGGACGCGGTCAAATATTTTCAGCGCAAAAACGGCCTGCAGGTTGACGGCATTGCCGGCCCGAAAACGCTGGCAGCCATCGGCATTTCCAGCAGCAGCTCGTCTTCCAGTTCCAATACCGGCAACTCTGATTATAACCTGTTGGCCCGCGTGATTTCCGCGGAAGCCCGGGGCGAACCCTATACCGGGCAGGTTGCGGTAGGTGCGGTCATTCTCAACCGGGTGCGCCATTCCTCTTTTCCGGATACCATTGCCGGCGTCTGCTATCAACCCGGCGCGTTTTCCTGTATGACTGACGGGCAGATCAACGCAGCGGTTGCAGACAGCTGCTATAAAGCGGCGCAGGACGCTTTAAACGGCTGGGATCCCAGCGGCGGCGCAATTTATTATTATAACCCGTCCACCGCCACAAATTCGTGGATCCGCTCCCGTCCGGTGGTAGCAACCATCGGCAGGCACAAATTCTGCAAATAGCGAACAATTACAAGCCACTATAAGAGGAAATCTTCTTTCGCAATTCAGTAAACAACAACGGCGCAGCTTAAATCGCTGCGCCGTTGTTGTTATAATCACCATATAAGCCGAAAGCTTTTATCCAACAGTTTCCCACCGGCTTACAGATATTTTTTTCTGTTTTTTTCGCTGCTCAGAACCTTCAGCATCTGTTGCACTGCGCTTTTGAGATATTGCGCTTTGTCCATATAAGCCCAGGCATTTTCAGCAAGTTTGGCATCCCCCAACAGCGCACCGCCCAAAACGGTATAAACCACGGTGGTAACCACCGCTTCGTCCCCTTTCAGATAACACGTATTATACAAATCAATCTGCTTGTTGATCTGTTTTTTATTGTCAGCCTGCAACGCTTTACGCAGCTCCGGCACAGCATAATCGGTAAAAAATTTATCATATAAAAAGTCGCCGTAAACGGCCACATTTTCTTTATAAGCGTCTTTATACACCGGGTACATTGCTAAAAAGCGCGCCGTCATTCCCTCAATATCAATCGTATCTGCTTTGGCGCGTTTAGACGGCAAATCCACCTGCTGCTGATTGATCAGCGTAGAGGTTTTTACGCCGATCAATTCCGAAAGGCTGTCTACAAAATCATTTTCGATGCTTTTTTTGTCGGCTTCTGTTGAATTCTCATCCAGAAACCACGCAGACATCTCGTTCCATTTGACCTCGCTGCCCTCCTCCAAAACGGCGTTCTTTAGCCGCAATAGCTTGTCTTTTTCATCATATTCTACCGTCACAGCCCGTTCGCCGTTTGTGAAATATTCCAAATCTGCATCGACTGTGCGGTGATATCCCTTTTCTTTTAAAAAATTTTCGATCCCGTTGAGAATGGAACTGTAAAAGCTTTTATCCATGATTCATACTCCTTCATTCAGCCATATCGAATAATATTATAACAAATCTTCACACGTTTGTCACCTATATTTTTCAACGAAACCGGCGCTCCAGCTCCAACAGAGATGCTTTCATGGTCAGCCCGCCGGCATAGCCGGTCAGCGCACCGCTTTGTCCCACAACCCGATGACAGGGCACAACGATCCACAACGGGTTTTTACCAATCGCAGCGCCCACCGCCCGAAACGCAGTGGGCCGGCCGATCGCCTGGCAAATATCACAATAAGACGCCGTTTGCCCATAAGGGATTTGCGCCACCGCTTGCCAGACCTGCTTCTGAAACGCTGTCCCGGCAGGGCGAAGCGGCAAATCAAACGTCTTTCTGTCGCCTGATAAATACGCCTGCAGTTGCCTTGCGGCCTGCTCCAGCACCGGTGTCTGCGGCGCATTTTCCAAACCGGACGCTACAGATGATACGATAGACAGATTGGTGATCCAGCCGTCCTGTTCGACGATCTGCAGCAGTCCAAAATCGGTGTTAAGCGTAAGCCGCATGCTGACCTGCTCCCTTTTCGGACTTTTCAGAATACAGAAACTTAATAATATCTTTTCGGGTTACAATCCCCATAAACACATTGCGGTCGTCCACAATCGGCACAAAATTCTGCTCGGTCATTTTGATTAACAGACAATCAATATCTGTATCTACCGTTACTGCCGGATTAAATTCCGGCCGCATAATATCGGTAATCTTATATTTTTCCTGCTTTTTAATGCTGGCGCTCCGGCCGTCGAGTATATGCCAGAGAAAGTCCCCTTCACTGACCGTTCCCGCATAACGCCCATCCCGATGGATCACCGGGATGGCGGTATAACCGTGCGCCCGCATTTTCTCCAGCCCCTGCCGAACGGTATGGTCGCTGTAAATATAGCTGACTGTGCTTTTCGGCTTTAGAAAAAACAGAATATTCATGCTTCAAACCCTTCCCAAGTTTTTTTCATTATAACAGTTTCTGCTGCGAAAATGTTGCCAAAATTTAAAATCTTTCTCAAAAAATATTATACCGTAAAAAGCGTCTGCTTCACGTTTTATTCACAGTTTATTCATACATTTATATAAATATTTGTTATTATAGAGGGGCATATATACTTTATAAAACGGGGCGAATTCTTTGAATACTGTGCACAACCGACTGTTGTCCCAGATTTCTCCGATGAAGATCATCTTTTTGGGGTATTGCGGCATTATTCTAACCGGCGCATTATTGCTGATGCTGCCGTTTGCCGCTAAAAACGGACAGGTCACCTCTTTTCTGGATACATTTTTTACAGCGACCTCCGCAACCTGCGTCACGGGCTTGATTCGTTTTGACACTTATACCCACTGGACACTGTTCGGTCAACTGGTGATTCTGGCATTAATTCAAGTCGGCGGCCTTGGATTTATGACTTTTACTCTGCTGGTGATTTCTTTTACCCGCCGGCGTATCGGTCTTTCCAGCCGCGTGCTGATGAAAGAGTCGGTCAGTTCCCCACAATTGGGCGGCATGGTGCGCATGACCCGGTTCATTTTCGTCGGCACCGCTCTGTTTGAAGGGCTCGGCGCTATATTGCTTGCGTTTTATTACTGTCCGTTATTCGGATTGGGAAAAGGCATATATTTTTCGATATTCCATTCTATATCTGCTTTCTGTAACGCCGGCTTTGATTTAATGGGAGAGACTGCTCCTTTTTCTTCTCTCACCTCAGCTGCTGATAACGTATATGTCAACGTGATCATTATGGCGCTGATTGTCATCGGCGGTTTAGGATTCTTCGTGTGGGCAGATATTCGGGAACATAAATTTCATTTTTCACAGTACCGGCTGCATTCCAAGATTGTGCTGGTGATGTCGGCAGCACTGATTCTGGGCGGCACAGCCGTGCTGTTTATCACCGAATATAACAATCCGGCCAATACGGCCTCTGTGCCCCAGTCTATATTACACGCGATGTTTCAATCGGTCACTGCGCGTACCGCCGGGTTTAATACGGTGGATCTTACTGCAATGACCGAGGCCGGTCAGTTGGTTATGATCTGCCTGATGTTAATCGGCGGCTCTCCCGGATCTACCGCCGGCGGTGCAAAAACAACGACGCTGGCTATTTTGCTGGCTTCGGTATTCTCCACCATCAAGCGCAAAAAATCTGTAGATTGTTTTCGCCGGCGGGTGGACGATGATACGCTGCGCTCTGCCTCCTGTGTTTTTATGATGTATCTGCTGTTATCCATTTTCGCAACGATCACGATTTCCTGCGTTGAAAATATCCCCATTCTCCCGGCTATGTACGAGGTAGCGTCTGCGATCGCTACTGTAGGGCTGTCTTTAAGTCTCAGCCCGGAACTGGGCGCCGTCTCCTGCGTGATATTGTCTGCGCTGATGATTTTCGGACGTGTGGGGTCTATCACGATTTTGCTGGCATTCGCTTCGAACCGGCCCGGGGTGGTCTCCAAGCATCCGACGGAAAAGGTTCAGGTGGGCTAAAAATACAGACGGGCCGGACTCATCCGCCCCGTCTGTTTATCATATTGTTAAAATTCTTCAGACGTTGAAGCTTTTTATAACGTCAAATAATCGATATCATAAGAAAGGAACACGAAAAAATGAAATCGGTCTTAATCATCGGGCTGGGCAGATTCGGCCGGCATATGGCCCAAAAGCTTATTGAAGACGGCAACGAAGTGCTGGCTGTCGAAAAAAATGAAGAACGCGCCGACAATGCGGTATCTCTGATCCGTGATATCGAGATCGGCGATGCGACCAACGAGGATTTTATCCGCTCGCTTGGGGTGGATAATTTCGATATGTGTGTCGTCGCCATCGGCGATAATTTTCAGGCGGCATTAGAGGTAACGGTACTGCTGAAAGATATGGGCAGCAAATTTGTGATTGCCCGTGCCAGCCGGGACGTACACAAGAAACTGCTGCTGCGCAACGGCGCAGATCACGTCGTATACGCCGAACGGGAAATGGCCGAACGGCTGGCAATTAAATATGGCGATAACAATATCCGCGATTACATCGAGCTTTCTCCGGAGTATTCGATTTACGAAATCGCTGTTCCCACCGGCTGGTGTGGCAAAAGCATTCTGGAAAAAAACGTTCGTTCCAAATATCATGTCAGCATTCTGGCAACTAAAAAAGGCGGCAAAATCCATCCGCTGCCCCATCCCGACCATGTGTTCGTTCCGGAAGAAACATTGATGGTTTTAGGCAATCGGGATCATATCAGACAATTGCTCAAATAAATTCCGCTAATATACAACTTCTCTAACCTTGCTGTCCGTATAGCATGGCTATATCTGAATCAAAGCCACCGGTAAACCAGTGGTATGCACTGCCCCTGAAAGGGGCTATTACGGACTTAGTCCCTGAAAGGGACACTGAAAGTTTGACACCGCATTACTATCTCAGACAGCCGCTAAAGCGGCTGTCTTTTTTGGCCTACTTTCTCCAATGGGTCTATATATTCTTTGAGTGATATTTGGCCTTTTGCATAATCTTCTTCTAACTGATTTCTTATGTAGTTTCTTATTGCAGTTTCATTTTTCCTACCGTATCCACAAAGTATCCCCGGCGCCAGAAATTCCTGCTCCCGTATTTATACTTCAGATTCGCATGTCTATCGAAGATCATCAGTGCGCTTTTGCTCTTGAGCGTCCCCGCAAACTGTGCTATGCTCATGTACGGTGGGATACTCACTAGAAGATGGATGTGGTCAGGGCAGGCTTCTGCATCTATTATTTTCACGTTCATCTCTCTGCACAGCTTTTTTACGATCTCGATCATATCTTCCCTTAACGTTTTGTAGATCACTTTTCTCCGGCACTTTGGCGCAAATACCTCGTGATATTCACACCGGTAACTGGAATGCGCCGTGTGTTTTACTTCATTTTTCACTTGCGTAAAACCTCCTTGCTCTTTCGTGATGCGGCTGCCAAACCTTCTCGATTGTAGCACGGAGGTTTTCTTTGCCAAGCCTTTTTACCTACCCCTGGTAGAACCAGGGGGTGTCATTCTTAAGCGACAACAGAAAGCCCCGCAGCGTCATACGCTGCGGAGCTTTCGCATATACATCAATAGCGGCATTTTCCGGCTGTGCGTGCACAACCGGTTTCACAGCTATTGCGCGAGTTGGCCGTATCCGCGCCGCAGCCACAGTCATTAGACGCGGCGGCACGCCGTGCACAGCCACAGCCGGTTTCAAAAGCAGCAGCGGCGCAATCGCAACCACAACTGCTTCTGCCAGACACTGTGTCTGCATCGCAGCCGCACAAAATGCGGGTTTTGCTGCACTGATTGACACAATCCCGATAACACATACTCTTCATTCCTTTATCTTCGTTTACGGGCCTATATAAGCAAGCGTCAGAGGATCAACAGCCCGTACCACAGTATATGACCACAACCCTATTTAGGTGTTTGCAGCGTGGATGCTGTAAAACTACGGCTGTTTCGACTGTTTTGAACAACTTTGTAAAAATCTGTTGATTTTAGATTTTTTATTGACAAACTATGTACAAAATATTATAATATTATTAAATTAACTGTGGTTGTATCATTGATTCGGCTACAGGATGAGAGAGGTTATGTATGATGGACGAAAATAATATGAACAACACCCCTGAGCAGGAACAGCCGCAGGCGCAGAGTGCTCCTGAAGCGCCCCAGCCTACAGCGTCCCAACAGCCTGCACAGCAACCCACACAGCAGTCTCCTGTAACACCGCCACAGCCTGCGCAGCAACCGCCTGTAGCGCCGCAGCAGCCTGTTCAACCACAACCGGCTCCGCTGACGCCTGACAACAGTAAAAACATGTCGATTGCCGCGCTGGTTTGCGGTATCCTTGGCGTTGCCGGCGGTCTTGTGTTGTCTTGGTGGATAATAGTTATCGGCTGGATTACGTTGATTTTATCTATTTTAGCTATGGTGTTCGCAGCAAAAGGTATGAAAAGTTCTCCCATCGGTGCACCCGGCAGAGGCCTGGCAATCGCTGGTTTGGTACTGGGCATCATCGGAGCAGTTTTCAGTTTACTGGGTGCAGTTTGCACTTCCTGTTCCTGTGTTTGCATTGCATGCGGCGCTGCTTCCACGATTCCTACCTATTACTATTAATCGTTATCAGCATCTGCGATAAGGTGCATATGCGGCTGCATATGCACCTTATCTTTTAATGGAGTTTTGTTTTATGTATCCTACCATCCAGATTTTTGGCAGAGAAATTGCAACTTATGCGCTTTTCGCCGCTGCCGGCATACTGGCCGTATTGGCGTGGCTGTTCGCTGCGTCCTCCCGGCGCAAGCTGGCGCCCGAAAACGCTGTAATTACCGGGCTGGTCAGCTGCATCGGCGTGTTTCTCGGCGGACATGTTCTGTATACACTCACAAACCTGCCGAATATGGTTCTCGCGTTTTCTCATTATGACGCTTTTCCGGATTTTTGGACCTTTATCCAACATCTGGTTTCCCTAATGGGCGGCATGGTCTTTTACGGCGGGTTACTGGGCGGAATTGCCGCAGGCTGGATCTATATACGTATCGCAAAGCTCAATATACCGGCCTACGCCGACCTGTTTGCCCCTGCCGTCCCGCTGTTTCATATATTCGGACGGGTCGGCTGTTTTTTCGGCGGCTGCTGTTATGGAATCGAATGGCCGGGCGGCTTCGTCTACACCCACGCGCCGATTCCGGAAGCAAACGGCGTTGCCCGTCTGCCGGTGCAATTGATTGAAGCCGGATGGAATCTGCTGTTGTTTTTAGCTCTGGCGTGTTTACTTTATAAAGGCTTATGCCGGGGAATATTATTTTACATTTATTTGCTATGTTACGCACCCGCCCGCTTTATACTGGAGTTTTTCCGGGGCGATACCCTGCGCGGCATCTGGTTTGGATTATCTACCTCGCAGTGGATCAGTCTGCTGCTCATTCTGGCTGCGGTGTTTGGCCTGTGGAGACGGACATATCGATTGAAAAAGCAGCAACATAACAAGGCTGAATAATCTGTTTTTAAATGATTGCCAGTATATTCTGATAATGTCTGGCCATCTCTGATTTTCAAAACAGTTTAAACGCCGGGTTCTCATGTTGAGGACCCGGCGTTTAAAACTTTTAAATCATATTATTTTAAGAAGCCTTCAATGATTTTCTGTTCCGCCTGCTGCTCGGTTAGCCCTAACGTCCGCAGCTTTAAAATCTGTTCCCCGGCAATTTTACCAATCGCCGCTTCATGAATCAGAGATGCATCTGCGTGCGCGGCAAGCAATGTGGGCGAAGCCTCTACTGTTCCCTGTTCCGCCAGAATCGCATCACATTCAGAGTGGCCGGTGCACCGGTTTTCTCCAATGATCCGCGAATAATATGCCTGATGAGAATGCCCGCGCGCGACAGAGCGGGAAACCAGATCCACCCCAGAATCGATTCCGTTTAGCCGAACTTCAAAACTGGTCCTGGCGGTTTCCTGCCCATCAGTCATGATCCGTTCCCGGATCACCAGCCGCGCCCGATCCTTCAAAACTGCGCTGGTTTTTCGGAAGGTATGATCCACGCCGCTGATCTGAATCGTATCCATCTCCAGCCTTGCATCCGACTCCAGCGTCGCTTCTGTAACCGGATCAATCACCCTTGCCCCGGCGCCGGAACCGGTACCGATATGTTTTTCCTGGTACAGCACATGCGCGCCCTGTTCCAGAAAAAAGCGATGGATGCCATTATGCCGGGCCTGTTCACCATTTTCCGTATGCACGCCGCAGCCTGCTACAATCACCACATCCGCCCCGGCGCCGATGTAAAAATCATTATAGACCAGATCATCGATGCCACCGCTGGTCACACACGCCGGGATATACACCGTCTCTCCCATGGTACCGGGCTGAATATGAATCACCAGCCCCGGCTGATCGGTTTTAGATTCTATATGAATGTGTTCGGTAGACTGCCTGCCGGCGCATCGGCCGTCTTCCCGGATATTATACGCGCCGCGGAACACGCCGGATAAACCGGACACGGCACGCAGCAGCTGCTCTGTGATTTTATTCATCGCACACCGTCTCCTTTCCCCACGGACATCTGGCCGCCCACTCGCCCTGTAACAATACCGGTAAAATCTCTGCCCGCGGGCCTGATGCCCGCACTGTTCCATCAGCGATGACAATAATCTCGTCTGCAATCGACAGAATTCGCTCCTGATGAGAAATAATCAGCAGTGTGCCGTTCTGGCTGCGGTGCAGTTCCTGAAAAGTTTCTACCAATTTTGAAAAGCTCCACAGATCAATGCCCGCCTCCGGCTCGTCAAACACCGATAATTTTGCCCGTCGCGCCAATACCGTGGCAATTTCCACACGCTTGCTTTCGCCGCCGGATAAAGCCGCGTCCATCTGCCGGTCCATATATTCCTGCGCGCACAGACCGACCTTTCCCAACAGTTCACACACCGTAGGTTCATCCAACTTTTCACCCGCAGCCAGCTCTAACAGATCCCGCACCGTCAGCCCTTTAAACCGAACCGGCTGCTGAAATCCATATGCAATGCCCTTGTTGGCGCGCTGTGTAACGTCCAACCCGGTAATATCTTCGCCATCCAAAAGAATCTGCCCCGAATCCGGCGTCTGCACACCGGCAATCAGCCGCGCCAGCGTCGTTTTTCCGCCACCGTTGGGTCCGGTGACAACCACCAGCTTCTGATCCGGAATATCCACGCTGACATCACGGATGATTTCAGCGCCGTCCGGCAGACTCCATCTGAGATGTTTCAGCTCCAACATGATTTTATCGCCTCCTGTTCTCGTTTATATTCTATCACTTTTTCCCATGTAATGCACGCATCGCATTTAAAATTGCCAATACAGACACGCCCACATCTGCAAATACCGCTTCCCACATATTGGCCTGACCCAACGCGCCCAATACCAGCACCAGCGCTTTAACAGCCAGCGCAAACACGATATTCTGCCTTACGATCCGCAGCGCTTTTTTTGCAATACAAATCGCAACTGCAATTTTTGAAGGCTGATCGTCCATCAAAACTACGTCCGCCGCTTCAATGGCGGCATCCGATCCCATCGCGCCCATCGCGATTCCAATATCTGCTCGGGACAATACCGGCGCATCGTTGATCCCGTCACCGACAAAAGCCAGCGCACCCTTTGGCGGAATCTGTTTGAGCAGCTGTTCCACATGCTCCACCTTGTCTGCGGGCAACAGCTCGGTATAAACCTCGTCTAACCCCAGTTGCTGTGCGACCTGCTCTCCGACCGGCTTGGCATCGCCGGTCAACATCACTGTTTTGCTGACGCCCGCAGCTTTCAGATCGTTGATCGCCTGTGCGGCATCCTGTTTGATTTCATCAGAAATCACGATATGCCCCACATAGGTCTGTTCCACCGCTACATGCACGGTCGTGCCCACATGGTGACAGGGATGCCAGTGTACCCCGATCTGATCCATCAGCTTATCGTTGCCGACATAAACCATTTTTCCGTCTATCCGGGCCTGCACGCCCCGACCCGAGAGCTCCTGCACATCCTGCACCCGGGCGGTATCCGGTTCTTTCCCATATGCCTCTTTCAGCGAACGGGAAATCGGATGATCAGAATAGCTTTCCGCCAGCGCCGCCAGCTCCAATAGCTGCATTTCGGTATACCGGTCCGGATGAATAGCGGTGACGTTAAACACGCCCTTGGTCAACGTACCGGTTTTGTCAAATACAACGGTATCGGTTTTCGCCAGCACCTCCAGATAATTTCCGCCTTTGACCAGAATCCCACGTTTCGACGCGCCGCCAATGCCGCCGAAAAAGCTCAGCGGCACTGAAATGACCAACGCGCACGGACAGGAAATCACCAAAAAGATCAGCGCCCGATGAATCCAGTCGCTCCAGCCGCCCTGCAAAAGCAGCGGCGGCACCACTGCCAGCAACACAGCGCCGATCACAACACAGGGCGTATACCAGCGAGCAAATTTTGTGATAAAGTTTTCCGCCTGGGCCTTTTTGCTGCTCGCGTTTTCAACCAGATCCAAAATTTTTGCAACGGTAGATTCACCAAACGCCTTGGTAACCCGCACCCGCAACAGACCGCTCAGGTTCACGCACCCGCTGATTACATCGTCTCCCGGCTGTACTTCCCGCGGCAGCGACTCACCGGTCAGCGCAGCGGTATCCACCGTGGAACTGCCCTCTAAAACAACACCGTCAAGAGGAATTTTTTCACCTGCTTTGACCACGATCACCTGGCCGATGGCGACTTGGTCCGGATCTACCTGCACCAGTTCGCCGTCCTGTTCGATGTTTGCATAATCGGGCCGAATATTCATCAGCGCTGCAATCGATTTCCGGGAACGTCCCACCGCATAGCTCTGGAACCATTCTCCAATCTGATAAAACAGCATCACTGCCACGCCCTCGGGAAATTCGGAGGTGCAAAATGCGCCAACCGTTGCCAGCGCCATTAAAAAGTTTTCATCGAAAATCTGACCGTGGGCAATATTACGCACAGCTCGCCACAAAACATCCCAACCGGCCACACCATAGGGCACCAAAAATACAAGGAGCCGCCAGATGCCCGTTACCGGCAATAAATATGCTGCTGCGAACAGCACACAGCCAATCAAAATTCTGATTAAATGTTTTTTCTGTTTGCTTGTCATAAATTCATCCCCTGTATCCGGCGGCGACGCATAAATTTTCTTTTATGAAAGCGATATTGCCTTTGTCCAGCGTCCCCGCCCGGTCCATATCATTATATAAATACAACAACGCCCAGATCGCCAAGCGAACGGTTGATCTACAAATGGTCAAACCAATATCTTACAATCCGGCTCCACACGCTTGCAAACTTTCACAATTTGTTTTACAAGATCGTCAAAACGCTCATCAGCCGCAGTCAGAGTCAGCTTCTGCATCAAAAAACTCACCTGCGCGTCTTCTACACCATCCAGCTTTTTAATGGCGTCCTCCATTTTTTGAGCGCACGCAGCGCAATCCAGATCCTGCAATTTTAAAACTTTTTTCATCTAAAATCATGCCCCTTTCAGTTAAAAACCGCTACACATGTGAATTTGCGCGGTTCTATTCTTCGATATGTTCCATGCCCTGCCCGATGATTTTATAAACATGCGCATCCGCCAGAGAATAAAACACATTTTTACCGTCTTTACGCGCTTTCACCAGTTTGTTGGTTTTCAAAACTCTTAACTGGTGTGAAACCGCCGTCTGGGTAATTCCCAACAGTTGTGCGATATCACAGACACACAGCTCTTCTTCAAACAACGCATACAGGATCTTAATGCGGGTTGAATCCCCGAACACCTTAAAAAGCTCCGCCAGATCATATAACATTTCATCCGGCGGCATCTGATCCAACACTTTTTCGACCGTATCTTGATGCACACACAAATACTCGCAGCTTTCCGCCTGTCTCTGTTCCGACATAGCTACCATCCTTTCGATTGAATATATGAATTGCACATATGATTATTTGTTCATATATTATCATATGCATCGGCGTTTGTCAAGTCCTCTATTTTAAACTATCACCATAATATTTTATAACGATTTTCCATATGTAAAACAGCAGCGATCGGAAGATCTCCCGACCGCTGCTGTTTTACGTGCTTTTTTATTTGAATGTTTATGCTCGGATCACCATAACAGCAACATCCAGAAACAGATCAAACGGCAGCAGCCATAACCCGCGGACACATACAAAAAAAGAGACGGCAAGGGAGAGGCTTCGTAAGGAAGTTCTCTCCCTTCGGCTTTTGTAGTCAGCCGACATGATTGGATTTGTAGGTGAAATCAATCATATTGGAGGATTACGAAATAAAACAGCATTACATTGATGAAAAAACAGGCATCAGCTATACTTTGCAAGGCGACTACTATTTGCCGAATATCACTTTACCTGTCGAAGAAAATAAGCCCATAGGGATATGGGGACAGCGGCATTTGCGGTATATCCGGCAACACAGGAAGGTGTTTTACACGAATCTGCTTACAAGCGGCAAACTGAACAGTTATCTTGCCGACGTTGACGAACAGGCGGAAGATATGTTTTTTCGGCTGGTGGAGCAGATGGTAGAGCGTGGAGGTATAACAGAAAAGCTCAAAGCTGAGCAACCGATGGAATGGGTAGGCAAGATGAATGCGCTGCGTGAAGCGGCTACGGAAATCGTGAATGCAGAAGTAATTTTCGCATAAACCAAAGCCATACAATAAAACCCGTAACGCTTTCAAACGCAAAAAACGAGGGGTAAGGTACAAACACCTTACCCCTCAAAGTTTAGACTTAAAAAACGGCTTGAAATCAGGCTTTTTCAGCCTCTAAATTTCTACCTTTTATATGTAGAAAATTGGGCGATCGTTATGGCGAACACAAGCCTTAAAGTAAGCTCAAAATTCACCGGCATATCTCAAACCTTTTTGCTTTTGC
>CALWVC010000009.1 GCA_944384865.1 uncultured Clostridia bacterium | reverse complement strand
TAGGCCGCCAGCTTATCTAACGCCCTAATCGATGGATTCGCTGCTCCCTGTTCGATATCTCCCAAATAATGCGCGCTCATCTGCAAATCATTTGCAACGTTGAAAATCGAAAGCCCGCGCGCTTTGCGCAGCGCCCGCAGATTTTTGCCAACCAAAACCATAGAAGACGTATTCATCAGTTTCACCTCATTTGGAATTTTATAACTCTATTTTAGATGAATTTGGACGATCCGTCGCTGTTATATATAGCACATTTTTACAAATTACGACGTTTTCGTTAATATGCCGGAAACTATAAGTGCCGGATCTCTTTTGAAATGCCAGATATCAGTCATAACCACCCCAAAGCTGAACGAATGATGTAACAAAAGCGATCGATTTTTGTTATATTATGGCATTTAATGTATAAAAAAAACAGATACATGCGATGTTCCATGTATCTGTTTTTTATGATTATAAGCCGGTAATTGAATCAGATCTGTCGGTCATGATGTGATCACAAAAACAACCACACAGCAAACCGCCTGACGATCCGAAGCAAAATGCCCGCCGTTTTATCGCTGTTGCTATGCCCTGATGCGATCCTGTACAAACTGTTCGTCATATATGATTTTTGCATGATTTTCTTTCAGACACTCTCTGGACGTCAGCCGGCCGCTCAACAGATCCGCCTGTGTGCGAACTACCCGGCCGCAGCGATATATCCCATCTGGTTCCCGGACAAAATGCTCATCTTCTACACAGATATGATATTGCACCGTCTGCGGCCGGTCGATGCGTATCTCCCCCACCAGATGATCCTCATCGACACGGAGCATCAACTGATAAATCGCATCTGTATCGTTATAGAAACGGTAATCGATATTATTATATGCAATAGAGGTTCCTGTGCCAAAAGGCACCGTGCGCCCGCTGTCTGGAAACAGATCCAGACTGTCGTGATGATGATGTTCGGTGATACGCATCGGCGTATGCAGCACCAGCCAGTGGATCAGGTTGGACATCTGACACATCCCGCCGCCGACACCGCTGGACACCCGTCCGTCACAACTGATTATCAGCCCCTCCTGATAGCCCCGCCGGGCCGTGCAGGCGCCGACCTGTTTCCAAAACGAAAACGTCTGCCCCGGCCGAATCAGCAGCCCGTTGATTTTCGGAGCCGCCAGACGCAGGTTTTCTGCTTTGTTGTTTTGCAGCCGCGCATCTACGCCGCCTAAGGTTCGGCGAATGCGCGACCGGTGTGTATAAACCAGAAAAGGCAGCGGCAGCGTTTGCTGTTCCTCCGCAAAGCCGCGAAACCATACATTTTGCAGATGCCGCAGCATACAGCATTTGAATCTGGATATTTTCCATGTCAATGGAGACAGCTCGCAAAACAGCCTTCGTTTCACCCACAACACTCCCTTGTTTCATAAATATAACATATATTTCCCTATTTGTAAACAGAAATCTCCAATAATTTTCACAATTTTACAGTCATATTTTTCAACCGATTATACAACCGTTACCGGATACAGCCTGATCGGGCGGATCATTTGCAAAACATGCTTCTTTTTTACAGCATGAAATCATCCGGCAAAAAGGATGTTTTTACCGGACATCGGTGGCCGGATACGCTTTTTGAACTGCCTGCCGGAAATCTGGACTTGACACAGAGCGCCGCACCGCCCTATAATAAACTACAAATTGATTACAACGGAGCCTGAGATGATGAAGTTTCGATTGCTGGAGGACGCACGTCTTCGTAAACGAGCGGATACCATGACCATCCGCGAATTGTTATATACGGTTTGCTGTCCGTCTGTAAACGCCGAACAGCCGGATCCGAAAATCCCCTGCGACTGCATTTTTTTACATAAAACCACAAAAGAACTGGCAAAAGCCTGTATCCCCAAGCTCAGGCGTTATAACAGCGGAGATCCCATCGTCGTAGCGGACATTGAATGTGGCTCCGGCGCTGCGATCCAGGGCTGCGTCCGCTTTCCGTCCATGTATGCGCTGGCAAAAGCCAACGATCCGTCGATTGCATATGATGTAGGCCGCGCCGCGGCGAAAGACGCGCTGGAAGCCGGCTATAAATGGTCGCTGGCCCCCTGCGTGGACCTGTTGTTAAATCCGGATTCGCCCATGGCCTCTCTGCGCACCGCCGGCGGCGATCCGAATACGGTTTCCCGCATCTGCGGCGCATATATGCAGGGCATGCAGGACGGCGGGCTGGTCGCCACTGTCAAACATTTCCCCGGCGACGGAGCTACCGTCTATGATCAGCATCTGACGACCCCGGAAAATCCCCTGTCTGAACAGGAGTGGCTGGACACCTACGGCCGGATCTATCAGGATATGATCGATAAAGGCGTCATGGCCGTGATGCCCGGTCATATCGCGCTGCCCTGTCTGGATGAAAAAGACCCGCAGCTGGAGCTGTATCCGCCCGCAACCCTGTCTTATAACCTGATGACCAAGCTATTGAAGGAACGGATGGGATTTGAAGGCATCATCATCTCTGATGCAGTAGAAATGGGCGGTTTCTGCGGATTTATGAATTATTACAGGGCCTGCGCCACCTTTTTGAAAAACGGCGGAGATGTGCTGCTGTTTGCCAACCCGGACGACCGGTTTATCCGGGAGCTGACCGCCTGCGTACAATCCGGCGAGCTGCCGGAACCAACGCTGCGCCTGCGAGCCTATCGGGTGCTGTGCTTTCTGCAGCAGGCCCGCGCCATGCGGCCAAAAAGTGCGTTTACCGCCGACCTGCAGGCGCTGTCTGATTCTGTGGTGCAAAAAAGCATCGCGGTCATCCGCGACCGGACGCGGCTGCTGCCGCTGCGTCTGAAACGGGACGCAAACATCCTGCACGCCGTAATCATGAACGATTATCAGAATCATACGGTATACAACGATTTACAGCAGGAACTGTCAAAGCATTTCAACCATGTAACGCTACTGTGCGATCCGGGCCCTCAAACCCTGACAAATCAGATCAAAAACGGCGGCTACGATCTGGTGATCTGTTCGGTCGGGACGCCCACCGGCTACGGCACCAACGTCATCCGGCTGCACGGTCCGATGGCCCGCAATATGATGGGCGGCTGGACCAAACTTGGCACGCCGGTTGTTTTTGTGAATTTTTATCATCCTTACTTTCATCTGGAATATCAGGCGCAAGCTGATACCGTCATCAACACCTGCGGCGTGGCGGACGCAACCTGTAAAACCGTGGTCAACCGATTATTTCAATTTTGACTCCAAACGATCCGCCGCCGGCCGAACCCATCTCACCGGCTGCTATTTTTTATTTATTGCAATAATTTATTGATTTTTCTCTTGACTTTTGGCCAAATATTCTATATAATAAGTGAAGAAAATACACATACTGCAATTTTATTTGTGAGTTTATTTCACTTACCGGTTTTCTATTCAACCCAGACCATCGTGTGCCGGGTTCATGCTTTTCCATGATTTTAAAAAGGGAATTATCGTTCCTTGGCAAAATTTATTCCTTATATTACAATAAATATATCATAATTTGGGAGGGGTTATTTTGAACATCTCGCAAAAGATCGGAAAAAATGTACACACAAGACGAAAAAAACTGCAGATGTCTCAGGAGGAACTGGCGTTTCATTGCCAGATCAGCACAAAATATCTGGGGCAGATCGAACGAGGCGAGGCGAATCCCTCTATCAAAGTGCTGGATCAAATCAGTACAAGCCTAAATACTTCCATCGCTAATTTAATGAAAAATTAACGTTTAACTACATAAAAATGTGCATATACAGCACAGGCACATAAAGCCGGTTTATGTGCCTGTGCTGTTTTTTATTGTTTGTTCTTCAAAAATACCACAAATCGGCTCCAGTTGATCGTAATTATCCATGGATTAAAGGTCGAAATAGTGCTATACTGAAATATCATAACATAAACACCATAAAAAAGGAGAACCGCCTATGCACGCTCTTCGATTATTTTATAACCAACCGGCAGAGGATTCTGATTTCGGTTGGGAACACCAGTCGCTGCCGATCGGCAACGGCTATCTGGGCGCTAATATTTTCGGCCGCACCGACCGGGAGCGTGTTCAGATTACCGAAAATTCTCTGGAAAATCCAGGCTTTTCCCCAATTGGGATGATGGGCGGACTAAATAATTTCGCCGAATTGTATTTTGAATTTAACCATCTGGACATACAGCGCTATGAACGGGGGCTGGATCTGCAAACAGCCACAGCCTATGTCCGCTATGCCTGCGACGGCGTCAACTACACCCGGGATTATTTTGCCTCGTATCCAGACAAGGTGCTGGTGATGCGTTTTACCGCATCGAAACCCGGCGCGCTGTCATTTACCGCGCGAGGTGTGATTCCGTTTATCAAGGATTATGCCCTGCAACCCGACGACGGCGGCGCAAAATCGGGAACGGTGCTGGTGCGCGACGACGTCATCACGCTTCGGGGCAAGATGAATTTTTATAATATCCTGTTTGCCGGCCAGATGAAGATTTTGACAGACGGACAACTCAGCGCACACCAGGATCGCCTAACGGTAAAACAGGCGACCAGTGCCGTTATTTTGTTCGCCTGCGGCACCAACTACCGCCTGTGCAGCCGGATATTCACCGAACAGAACCCGCGCAAAAAGCTAGACGCTATAGATCCCTATGACCGCATTGCCGATTATGTCGCCGACGCGGCAGCCAAAGACTATCAGACGCTTGTCCGCCGGCACCGCAGGGATTATACCGCCCTCTTCGATCGTGTGCGGCTCGACCTCGACGGGCACACAAACGAACTTCCCACCGACCGGATGGTCAGAGCCTATGCCGACGGGCAGGCATTTCCGGCTTTAGAGATCCTGTTTTTCCAATATGGACGTTATCTGATGATCTGTTCATCGCGCAAAGGCTGTCTGCCGCCCAATCTGCAGGGCATCTGGAACTGTCACGACCTGTCTCCCTGGGGCAGCGGCTATTGGCACAATATTAATATACAAATGAACTACTGGCCGGTCTTTTCCACCAATCTGGCGGAATTATTTGAATCATATGCCGATTTCTTTAAGGCTTTTTTGCCGCAGGCGCAACGCCTCGCGTCAGAATATATCAAAGACTGCCTGCCTGCACAATATACGCCAGAACCGGGCGCCTGCGGCTGGACGATCGGCACCGGCTGCTACCCCTATACAATTGAAGGGCCGTTTGCCCACTCCGGCCCCGGCACCGGCGGCCTGACCTCCAAGCTGTTTTGGGACTATTACGACTTTACCCGCGATCAACATATTTTGCGCGATACCACGCTGCCTGCGCTGGAGGGCATGAGCCGGTTTTTAACCAAAACGGTCAGGCGGTACGACGACGCTTATCTTGTCGCACTTTCCGCCTCACCGGAACAGATGCGCAATGGGCCGTATATCGCCACAGGAAAATATTACGCTGCCATCGGCTGTGCGTTCGATCAGCAGATGCTTTACGAAAACGGCCGTGATTTTCTGAAGGCCGCTGAAATACTGGGTCTTGATAATGACACTGTGCAAGAGCAAAACCGCCAACAGCCACATTATCAGCCGGTGCAGATTGGCTGGTCCGGTCAGATCAAAGAATATATGGAAGAATGCTTTTACGGAGAGATCGGCGAGTATCACCACCGTCATATTTCTCAGTTGGTAGGATTGTGTCCCGGTACACTGATCAACTCCGAAACCGACGCCTGGATGGACGCGGCAAAACGCACGCTGGATCTGCGCGGAGACGATTCCACCGGCTGGGCGCTGGCACACCGGTTCAACGCCTGGGCCCGTACCGGCGACGGCAACCGGGCACACCGGTTGCTGCAACAGATGCTGCGCACCCGCACGCTGGATAATTTGTGGGATACGCATCCGCCGTTTCAGATCGACGGCAATTTCGGCGCCACCGCCGGCATTGCCGAAATGCTGCTGCAAAGCCATGAAGGATATATACATCTGCTGCCTGCGCTGCCGGATCTGTGGAAAACCGGCAGCTATACCGGATTATGCGCCCGGGGCGGCTTTGAGGTGGACGCACATTGGAAAAACGGCTGTGCAACGCAGTTTCAGATTCACTCTAAAAAAGGTTCGCGCGCTATCTTAAAATACCCCAAAATATCCAAGGCCGCTGTGACCGGGCCGAACGGGCAGACGGTCGCTTTTAAAACGCTGGCAGAAGATAAAATCGCGTTTGACACCCGCCCCGGCGACTGCTACCGGATCAGCGACATTCCTGCCTCCCCGAAAATTACGCCGCCGGAACATCTGACAGTGGATCGGGATACGCTGACACTAACCTGGCAGGCCCGGCCCGATATGCTGTATAATGTCTATCGGGCGATTGACAGCGCGCCCTGTTATACAAAAATCGCCGAACAGATCTCCGGAGGATGTTATACCGATACACAGACGGATTTTGCCGCCTGCGAAACGGTCACCTATCGGATCACCGCTGTATGCGGCACAGATGAAAGCGCTGGTGTGTTTCAGACCATCCATCACGCAACCCGCCTGCAAACAGACCGTTACCTGCGGTTTATACAGGGGTGTTGACGCCGCAGATCATCTAATGAAAACCTTCAAAAAGCTCCTGACACAGCGAATTGCCGCGACAGGAGCTTTTTATATTATTACGCTATTTTTCTAATTTTTCAATGCCTGCATGGGCGCGGGCAATTGCCCGCCCCGGGCAATAAACTTTGCCGGGGACGCCGTATTGACCCGCATAACCGGGCCAGCCCCTAACAGTCCGCCAAAATTCAGTTCATCGCCCACCTGCCGGCCGATCGCCGGAATCAAACGCACCGCCGTTGTCTTGAAATTCACCATGCCGATCGCCGCTTCATCCGCAATGATGCCGGAGATCACCTCCGCCGGCGTATCGCCGGGGATTACGATCATATCCAACCCTACCGAACAAACGGCGGTCATCGCTTCAAGCTTTTCAATGGTCAGGGTGCCGGCTTTGGCGGCGTCAATCATCCCTGCGTCTTCGGATACCGGGATAAACGCGCCGGAAAGGCCGCCCACATGAGACGACGCCATCACGCCGCCCTTTTTCACCGCATCGTTCAGCAACGCCAGACAGGCGGTGGTTCCGCACGCGCCGCACTGCTCCAGCCCCATCTCTTCCAGGATATGCGCCACCGAATCACCTACCGCCGGCGTGGGCGCCAGCGACAGATCGACAATGCCAAACGGCACGCACAGCCGTTTAGACGCCTCTTTTGCTACCAGCTGACCCATCCGCGTGATCTTAAACGCCGTGCGCTTGACCAGATCCGCCACGCCGGTAATGTCCAGCCCCTGGGACTTTGCCAACGCCGCCCGAACCACCCCCGGGCCGGATACTCCCACGTTGATCACACAGTCCGGCTCGCCGGGCCCGTGAAACGCGCCCGCCATAAACGGATTATCCTCCGGCGCATTGCAGAACACCACCAGCTTGGCCGCGCCGATACAGTTGCGGTCGGCGGTCGCCTCCGCACTGCTGCGGATCACACGGCCCATCTTTGCTACCGCGTCCATATTCAGCCCGGTTTTTGTTGAGCCGATGTTGACCGACGAACACACATGTTCTGTTTCCGCCAGCGCCTGGGGAATCGATTCAATCAGCGCATAGTCCCCGGCCGAAAAGCCCTTGTGCACCAGCGCCGAATAACCGCCGATAAAATTGACGCCTACCGCGTTTGCCGCTTTTTCCAGCGTTCTTGCGAATTTCACGGGATTCGCACCCTGACACGCCGCCGCCAGCATCGCCACCGGCGTCACCGAAATCCGTTTATGAATGATCGGAATGCCGTATTCTTTCTGAATCTGTTCACAGACCGGTACAAGATCACCTGCATACCGGGTGATCTTGTCATAAATTTTTTCACAGGCTTTGTCCACATCGCTGTCCATACATTCCAACAACGAAATGCCCATCGTCACCGTGCGGATATCCAGATGTTCCTCCTCGATCATCGTAATAGTCTCGAGAATATCGCCTACATTCAGCATAAACTGTTAGATCCTTTCCGATTAGCTGTTTAAATTCTGTGCATGGAGTTAAAAAGATCCTCATGCATCACATGGATAGACAGGCCGTTTTCCCGGCCCAGCCCGCTCAACTGTTCCGCAAACTGCTCAAACGCGACGCTGCAGCCGGATACCTCTGCCAGCATAATCATGGCGAACATATCCTGCAGCACCGACTGGGTGACGTCTACAATATTCACATTATATTCGGCGCACATTCCCGACACCTTGGCCAGTATGCCCACCATGTCTTTTCCGATCACTGTAATAACCGCTCTCATTGTCTGCCGTTACACCTTTCTGTAATTGGGTTTGTTATTATAGTAACATATTTTATCGTCTGTGCAAAGTATAAATTTAAAATAATTGATTTCAAATAGAAAATATGCTATGATATAAATAATTATTTTTTATACTGCAGGTGTTCTCTTTGGCCAGAGCAGAATTGACAATTGATACCCACACCCACTCGAATCTGTCCCCCGACGGCAATGACCCCGCCGAACAACTGGCGGCCGGCGCGGCGGCAAACGGGTTGGACATTTTATGTATTACCGACCATTTTGAAATTCCCGAAAAAGAAGACGCGGCTTATCGCGATCTGTTGCAGATCCGTTACCACGAAGTTTTACAGACCCGGCGGCGACATCCCGCCGGCCCCTGTGTGCTGGCCGGTTTGGAGCTGGGCGGCGCGATTTATGATCCGGCGTTTGCCGAAGATCTGTTACGGCGCTATGACTTTGACTTCGTTCTGAATTCGCTGCACCACATTTTCTATCCCGACGGCCCGGTGGATTATTATAATGTCGACTATCGGCAGCATGATGCACAAACTCTGCTGCGGGATTATTTTGAAAAGCTGTACAACCAGTGCCGGTTGGGTCTCTACGACGCGCTGGCCCACATAGACTACCCCACGCGTTATATGCGCCTGAAGGGCATTGATTGCCCGTTGGAGCCACTGTATGATGTGATTGATCCGGTGCTGCGGCTGGTGGCGCAGCAGGGCAAGGCGCTGGAAATCAACACCTCCGGGCTGTTTGCCGATTTTCACACCACGCTTCCGGGGCTGGAAATCGTCAAACGCTTCAAAGAATTGGGTGGTGAACTCATCACCATCGGCTCAGACGCGCATGCGGCGCCGTTGGTCGGCCGCGGCTTTGCCGACGGCGTGGAAATCGCCCGGCAGGCGGGTTTTCGACAGATCGCTTATTACAAACGGCGGCAGCCGGTTTTGGTAAAAATCATCTGAAAGGACCGACAGATATGGACAGACTTTTGAAAATTTTAGAGGACCACGCCCGCTATACCACAGCGGATCTCGCCGGAATGCTGAACATCAGCGAAAACGAGGTCAAGGCGGAGATGGAACGGCTGGAGCAGGAAAACATCATCTGCGGCTATAAAGCCATTATCGACTGGGATAAGGTTTCAGACGATCGGGTGACCGCTCTGATTGAAATCAAGGTCACCCCACAGAAAGCCGCGGGCTTTGAAGAAATCGCTGAAGCCGTCACCGCCTGTCCGGAGGTGGAATCGGTCTATCTGATGTCGGGCGGCTACGATCTGTGTGTCACCGTCAAGGGCCATACGTTCAAAGAAGTGGCGATGTTCGTGGCTAAGCGCCTGGCGCCGATGGACAATGTGATTTCTACCGCTACCCATTTTGTTCTGCGCAAATACAAAGAGGTCGGCACCACACTGGTACACAAACGCAAAGATGACAGGGGGACGCTTTCGCTGTGAAAAACCTAGAGGAGCTGCTGAACAAGTCTGTGGTGGAGCTGAAGCCCTCCGGCATCCGAAAATTCTTCGATATTGCCGCCAATATGGAGCATGTGATCTCTCTGGGCGTCGGCGAACCGGATTTTACCACCCCGTGGCATATCCGCGAAGCCGGTATTGCCTCTCTGCAACAGGGCTATACTCGCTATACCAGCAACTGGGGCATGCTGCAATTACGGGCGCAGATCGCCGCTTTTATGGAGCGGAAATATCAGCTGTCCTACCACCCCGAGCATGAGATCCTGGTAACAGTCGGCGGTAGCGAAGCCATCGACGCCTGTATGCGCGCGGTAATTTCCGCCGGCGACGAGGTGTTGATTCCCGAACCCAGCTTTGTCTGTTATAAACCCATCGCGTCGATGGTCGGCGGGGTGCCGGTGGTTATTCAGACCAGGAATGAAAACAATTTTCGGCTCACGCCGGAGGAGCTGCGTGCGCATATTACTGACAAAACCAAATTGCTGATCCTGCCCTATCCCAACAACCCCACGGGCGGGGTGATGCGCCGGGAGCATTTGGATGCCATCGCCGAAGTTCTGCGAGGTACCGATATTCTGGTATTGTCAGATGAGATTTACGCTGAATTGACCTATGGCGACTGCCAGCATGTGTCTATTGCAGAAATCGACGGCATGAAAGAGCGAACAGTGGTAGTCAGCGGGTTTTCCAAAACCTATTCGATGACCGGCTGGCGGCTGGGCTTTGCCTGCGGCCCTGAACCCATTCTGACCCAGATGACCAAAATCCATCAGTTTGCCATTATGAGCGCACCCACCACCTCGCAATACGCGGCCATCGAAGCGCTGCAAAACGGTGATGAGGATATCGCCAATATGCGCGCCGAATACGATCTGCGCCGCAATTATATCGTCCATGCGCTGCGGGAAATGGGGCTGGACTGCTTCGAGCCTGAAGGCGCGTTTTATGCCTTTCCCTGCATCAAAAGCACCGGGTTGGACAGCGAAACCTTCTGCGAACAGCTGCTGCTGCAAAAACATGTGGCCGCCGTGCCGGGTACGGCGTTTGGCGACTGCGGCGAAGGGTTTATTCGGGTATCTTATTGCAACAGCCTGCCGCTGTTAAAAAAAGCCGTCGATCGCATACGGGAATTTATTCACGAATGCAAACAGGAGGAACAGACGAATGGTTGATTCAATTACCATTCTGGCAAACGCAAAACTGAATCTGTCGCTGGACATTACCGGCCGCCGGCCGGACGGCTTTCACACGCTGGAAATGGTGATGCAATCGGTAGATATTTATGACACGGTAACACTGAACCGGACAGCACCCGGCGTCACAGTATCCTGCGACAATAAAAAGATTTCAAACGGCATAGAAAATCTTGCCTATAAAGCCGCTATGATCTTCTTTGACGCAGCGGATATCAACGGCGGCGTCTCAATCAAAATCAAAAAACGAATTCCGATCGCCGCCGGTCTGGGCGGTGGCAGCGCCGACGCCGCGGCGGTACTGACCGGCCTGAACCAGATGTATGGGTTGCCCCTTGCGCCGGAGGAGCTGGAAAAGCTGGGTCTGAAGGCCGGCGCGGACGTACCGTTTTGTTTGACCGGCGGCACGCAATTGGCCGAGGGGATCGGTTCTATTTTAACCCCGCTCCCCGAACTGCAAAACTGCGCTTTTGTCGTCGTTAAAACCGGCGGAAAACCGTCTACCGGCGAAATGTATAAGCGCTTTGACGCACTGCCGGAGGAACAGATTATGCATCCGGCAACCAGACGGCTGGTCAATGCCATCTGTGAAGGCGACCTGCCCGAAATGGCAGAATACATCGGCAATGTATTCGAGCCGCTCTGGCAGCATGTTGACGCTGTGCGGACTGATCTGCTGCAAAACGGCGCGCTGTGTGCCTGCCTGTCCGGCAGCGGCCCCAGCGTATTTGGCCTGTTTGCCAGTATAGACGACGCTGAAGACGCAAAAAAACAATTGGAAGACCGGTATCCCGAAATCTTTGTCTGCGAGCCGCAGCCGGCAGGCTGTATCACAGACTGATTTCAAACACCGCACAGATCGTTCATTAGGCAGGATCTATTTTTCTGTCTCGCCCTGGGGTTGAGCAGGCGATGCAACATCTGTTCACAATATTTACTTTAAAGAAAGGCTGATAGAAATGATTATTACGACAACGCCCAATATTGAGGGCAAACAGATCACCGAATACAAAGGCATCGTATTCGGCGAAGTGGTCACCGGTGTGAACTTTGTAAAAGACCTGATGGCCGGACTTTCCAACTTTTTTGGCGGACGTTCGAAATCTTACGAAGGCGAGCTGATAACCGCGCGGGAACAAGCGCTGCAGGAGTTGGCACAGCGTGCCCTGGAGTGTGGCGCCAACGCCGTTGTAAGCTGTAAAATGGATTATGAGGTGCTGGGTGCCAACAACGGTATGATGATGATAACCGTATCCGGAACAGCGGTCTGCATCGAATAAAAACGATATAAAACCAGGCGTGTGACAATGTTTTTTCATAGTCACACGCCTGGTTTTTCATTTACTGAATCCCACCGCCGTTTACACACGGGCTACGACGTTATACGCATTTCTCCCCAAATCTAAATTAGATAAATTTTACAATATTGATTATAATCTCCTTTTCACGCCAACAATAGGGGTATAAAAAGGAGTTGTTTTTATGATCATCAAACGATGGGAAAAGGCATTACTGTTTGGCCTGATCTTAACAATCGCACTTAGTACTGTCAGCTTTTCTGCAACCTGCGGCGAGATCCGTCAAAGCGTACTGCGGCTGCATATCCTGGCCAACTCTGACTCTGCGGCTGACCAGCAGTTGAAGTTACAGGTACGCGACCGGCTGTTGCAGGAGGGCGCCGATCTGTTCGACGGCTTTTCCACCGAAGCGCAGGCCGCCGAAGCCGCCCGGCAATCCATCGCCCGGCTGCAAGCCGCCGCACAAGACGAAATTCGCGCCAGAGGTTATACTTACCCGGTCTCAATCGACGTTAAAAAGCTGTATTTCAACACCCGCACCTACGACAATGTCACCCTTCCCGCCGGCGAGTATGAAGCTGTGCAGGTGTGTATCGGCGAAGCAGCCGGCCAAAACTGGTGGTGTGTGCTTTTTCCGCCGATGTGCCTGCCCGCCGCCAGTGAGCAGCAGGAGCTTGGCAATGTTCTGGAGCCTGACGCCGCCGATATCGTCACTGACGCGCCGAAATATGAGATCCAGTTCTGGGCGGTAGAAGCCTACGAATCTGCAAAGGATTTTATAAAAGAGCTATTCTGAAACGATTTGCTGGATCTGCGTCGGGAAGATGTCGCGCGGACTGCGGCCGGAAATCACTGACAGCGCCGCTGCCGCACCGGAGGCCTCTCCGATGGCCATACAAACCGTCATAATCCGGAAATTGGAATGCGCCAGATGACTGCCGGAAATATTCCGCCCGGACAACAGCAGCCCATCGACTTTTTGCGGCAGCAGACAGCCATAGGGGATGCAATAAGCCTCGGTTTGGGTAAAGCCATGCTGCAAACCGGTTTTGTCCAAACTGGGGCCGGTCAGGTTATGTACATCAAAATTGAAATATGCCTCTCGGACAACCCAGTCGCGATCAAAATGAGGCTGTAATATATCCTGCTCGGTCAATGTTTGCAACCCTTTGAAATGTCTTGTTTCCCGAATTCCCAACAAAGATGCGCTGGAAATTAAATAACAATGTTCATAACCGGGAACATATTCCCGTAAAAACCGCACAATCGGCTCCAGTTGTGACTGACAGACCATTGTGCCGGCGGTCAGCCCCTCTGCAGTCGTCCCGTCAATATTAATGCAATTGGTCATATTGCAGGTTACGACGCCAGGCAGCGTAGACTTATACAGCAGCACATGCCCCGCCGGAAACGGCAACAGTTTTTTTGCCAGCGCCTGCAGTTCACCCTTCTCAGTCTGCACCGTCGTTTCAAAGCTTGCAGGAAAAACCGCTCGCTGATAATCTACGCCGGCAACCTTGAACATCAGCGTACAGGGCTGCATCTTATGATCATCTTCCCGCCCCAGGCAAAACGGAACCCCGGCATAAGCGGCAACATCGCCGTCGCCGGATGCGTCCACCACCGCTTTGGCACGAATCACGCTGCGTCCGGTTTTATTCTGGATAATTACTCCAGTGATCCGGCCGTTTTCGACAACCGCTCCGCAGGCCAACGTATATAATAAAATCTGTACCTGCGCTTCCTGCATCATACGGGACAACAAACACTTTAACTGTTCGGGGTCAATAATATGGGTTTTTACATTATGATATTTTGCATCGCCTATATTCTCGTGAAGAGCGGCGCTGCGCTGCTGAATTTCCTGATAAATCTTGCTCGACGACGAACCGCCCCAGTGCGACATCATCCCCACCGTTGAGATGCCACCCAGCGCGCCCTGCGCCTCTACCAGCATGGTTTTGCAGCCCATTCTGGCCGCGCGCACTGCAGCGCCGATGCCCGCCGGCCCTGCTCCCACAATCAAAACATCTACATCATACAAAATCGGCAGCTGCTTCTCACTTTCAGTAAAATACATCATACCATCAAAAACCGCCTTTGTTTTTTCTTTCATGTTAAAACAAAAGCGGTTTTTCAGCATGGTATTTATTCAGCGTTTTTTTGCAATATATTCAGCTTATACTGTTTTGGAGAACACCCCATCTGCTTTCTGAACACCTTGGAAAAATAGGATGGATCATTATATCCCACCCATGCTGCGATTTGAGTGATATTCAGATCGCTCATCCGCATCAGGTGTATCGCCTGCCCGATGCGCACCTCATTGATATAATCTGTCAGATGTTTATCCGTCACTTTATAAAACAGCCCACATAAATAATTTCTATTACAAAAACAGGCGTCTGCAACTGACTGCAACGTCAATTCTTCTCTGTAATTCTCCCGAATATAAGCAATCGCCTTATTCACCAGCGCGCTGTCATACAGCCCCACACCGTTCCCAGCGCCGCAACATGCATATACATAGGCAAACAGATTGCTCAGCGCCGTAAAATCCGCAGTCAGAAACCTGACCGTCCGCCGGTCGGGCACAGCGGCAAACGCCGTATAGCTTTGCTGCAGCTCCTGTACACATCTGTGCGGCGGATCGTCCCGATATGGCCCGACGCATAAAAAGCCCAACAGATCGCTGCCATAAAAAATAGGAAAAACAAACTCTCCAACGCCAAACGGGCAATACCCGAAAAACCAGCTTTTATGCGCCCGACAGCGTTGTTCGATTCGCTGTTTTCCCTGCAAACAACGGGCAAAACAGCCTGATTTCTTTTTGACCCGGTTGCAGTAAGCGTTATCA
>CALWVC010000008.1 GCA_944384865.1 uncultured Clostridia bacterium | reverse complement strand
CTGCCCGCGGTAATCATGTTGACGCAGGACGGATGAATCAGTGTGCGGTACGGCACCTCATACAAGATATCCGAATGATCAAAATCGCAGATCGCACCGATAGAATCGTCAAAATGCCGATAGGCATCCGCCGTCTGCAACGTATAGGCCCCGTCGATATGCCGGGTGCTCCGAAACTGTGGAACGGTCGGCAGCGTCACAATATCGCGGCTGTTCCGCTCTTCACCTTTCAGCTTTTCCAACATGACAAGCTGATTACGAACGGTAAAATCGGTGATCTCCTGCGGCGTCGTACCGGAATACAGCGGCACATCCGGCGGCTGCCGGTTACCGTACAGATCAGCATGCCCGCCGTGTTCGGAATATACCGCATCCCGAATATTTCCGCTCTTCACCGCCCGTTCGCAGGATTTCAAATCTATTTTAGCTGCAACATAAGTAAAATAATTCTTACCCAAAACGGTTGGAATGCCGGCGCGATATAACAGATCCGCATCACCGGTGGTATCAACCACCATACCCGCCGGATAAAAGCTGCGTCCGGCTTTGCTCTGCACAATCAGCCCGGTACACCGACCGTCCTGCATCACCGGCGCCGATGCAATACAGTCCAGCAGCAGGTCCACGCCCTCGCTGTGCAGCAGCTCGGTGAGTGCCACCGCGAAAATCCCCGGAGAGAACCGCGTCAGATACCGGTCGGTCCGTTCCTTGGTCGGATGCTCGCCGTTTTTCCAGCTGTCCGGTATCGTATCATAGCCATACTTAATGGAAAGCCGCAGAAGCTCCTGGCACATCCCCTTGATAATCTGCACGCCCCGCCCGTTACACATCGGCACGAACATGTTGATTAGCCCGGAAGTCGCCAAGCCGCCCAATATCAAACCTTTTTCTAACAGCAATACCGACCGGCCGGCGCGCCTGGCCGCCAGTGCGGCGGCCACCCCCGCAACGCCGCCGCCCGCAACCAGAATATCATATTTCCGCTCAACCGGCAATTCTTCCTGATAACACAGTTTATCCATAAAAGCTATAACGCCCCTTCCTGTTGATCTCATTCACTGTTGTCGATCTAGGATCACTCTATATATTTACAGTTGCCGCGCCGGCGGCAGGTGACCGCACCCAACCTCCCTCGCACAGCGCTGATCCCGGATTTCAGGCGTCAGCCGCCGTATATATACCGTTCGCCCGGCTGAAACATATGAAACGGCTGATAAGTTCCGCTGCGTTCCACCGTATCAGCAACCAATGCGGCGGGCACGCCGTTCACATCATACAGGTCAAAATGCATCGGAACCAGCAGCCGTGCCTGCAGCGCAACTGCCAGTTCTACCGCTTCCCGACTGTCCATATTACCGACAATATGATCGCGGTTCAGCCGGTAAAAATCCCGTCCGTTAACCGGCAGCATCGCAATATCCACCCGGCCGAGCTGTTCTGCCAACCCGTCGTATACACAGCAATCTCCCGCATGAAACAATACGGTATTTCCCAACGTCAGCCGGTACCCCAGCGCATCGTAACGCCCCAGCGCATCGGTATGCAATTGTTCATGCGCCGCCGGCACCGGCAATATCCGGATACCGCCCAGTTCCAGCGTCTGACCTGCCTCGGCGGCAATGATCCGCGCAGGGTCGACGCCATAACCCGCCACCGTCTGCACAATCGGCGCCGGCACAATAAACCGTGCCTTGGCGTTTACACCGGCGATCGCCCGAAGCGTATCCGGATCAGTATGATCATAATGCGCATGAGAACAGAAAACATAATCGACAAATCCCAGCTGATCGCCGGTGATCGGCGCCGGATACCGACGACGCCAACAGACCTGTGGCGAACTGCAGTTACGGTCTACATAATCAGACAAATAAGCATCTATCAGTAGATAATGGCCGTCATATTTAATAAGAAAACCCTCCTGCCCTAAATAATACAGGGCAAGCTGCTCCGGCAGAAGCCGCGTTTGCAATATGCTTTGTTTCATTGTTTTCCCTCATTTCCGGTTTTATAACGCCTGTCATTCCGCTGCTTTCAGACGGTAAATCTAGCGCCAGTCCTTCTTACATACAGGGATGTTAAAACTTTTTTATTTCACCCCTTGACTATTATATCACGCGACGATATAATAGTCAAGGGGGGGTGAAACAGTATTGAAAAAATATATTAACCAACAGGATATGAAACAGGCCAACGCAGCGGATATATTGTTTTTAATTCGGGAGTGCGGGCAGATTACCCGCAAACAAATCGAAGCGCTGACCGGCCTGAGCTGGGCGGCAGTATCCAGCATCACGGCCCGGTTGATTGAGCATGGTTACATTACGGAGTGTAAGTCGGCGCAAAGCACCGGCGCCGGACGAACCCCCTTTCAGTTGGAAATCAACGGCGCCGACCATTTCGTCATCGGATTAGACGTCAACAGTTCCGGGCTGCGCGCGGTATTGATCAATCTGAAAAACACCGTGCTGCAAAGCTGGTCTCACTCCGCAAATTTCACCAGCCGGCAATCGCTGTTAAACGGAATCACCGCGCTTACAAAGCAGGTTCTCGCTTCTGCCGGCAAACGCCACATTTTAGGCGTCGGAGTCGCTATGCAGGGCTTGGTAGACGCAAAAAACGGTATATCAATTCGTTTGCCGCAATGTAAAAACTGGTCGCAGGTCCCGCTGGCGCAGCTATTGCAGAACACACTGCGGCTTCCGGTGTTTTTGGAACACGACCCGAACTGCATTCTGTATGCCCGCACCGCTGATTCCGATGCAGACAATGCGATTCTGCTTCGGGTTGATAACGGTATCGGTATGGCGGTCATGCTGGACGGGCGCATTCTTGACCGGCCCGGTATGTTTGAACTCGGACATACGACAGCTGTACCGGATGGGCCGCGCTGCGACTGCGGCCGCAACGGCTGTCTGGAGCTTTATGCCTCGCAGAGCGGCATGGCGCAGCTGGCGCAAATGCCGTTTGCACAGCTGGCGCAGCAGGCACGGGCGCAGGATTCCGCTGCAAAACAGCGGTTTGCAGATATGGCGCGCCATTTGGCCACCGCTCTCTGCAACGCCGCGCATCTGCTGCATATTCCCGAAGTTGTCCTGTGCGGAGACATGTGGAATTACAACGATTTATTTTACGATGCTTTTATACAGCATACGGCCCGGCTGTGTCCTGACCGTCCGCTGTGTTTTTCTACCATCGATGTGGAAAATGCCGCGCTGGGCGCGGCGCTGATCGCACTGGAACGTTCGATCAGTCAGTTGCAAATCGGCAAGGAGGATACACAATGAAAGCAGTTATGATTCAACAGCCCGGCAGCGTCCTGCTCACAGAAACCCCGCTCCCGGAGCCGCCGCCGGGATTTGCCCGCGTCCGGGTCAAGGCCGCAGCTATCTGCGCTACAGATTTAGAGGTAGTAGACGGCAATATCGCGGCCAATTACCCGCTGATTCCCGGTCATGAGTGGAGCGGCGTGGTAGACAGCGTGGGCAGCAGCGAAGACCAACACTGGGTCGGCAAACGCGTCATCGGCAGCAACGATGTGGTTTGTCTGAGATGCGACGCCTGCCGCAGCGGCAATTGGCGGTATTGTGATCAATTTGAAGAAATCGGGTTCAAGCGCAACGGCGCTTACGCTGAACATGTCATTGTTCCGGTATATGGGCTGTGCGAACTGGCGCAGCAGGTCTCTTTTGAAGAAGGCGCTTTGTGCGAGCCTCTGGGCGTAGCCCTGGGAACACTGCAAAAGGCCGGCGCAGCGTTTGGCGATACGCTGCTCATTATGGGCGCCGGCTCTATCGGGCTGTGTATTCTCGCCGCAGCCAGAGCTATGGGCATGCGCCGGATCGTCGTTTGCGCTTCCAGCTCCAGGCGGCTGCAAATCGCAAAGCGCATGGGCGCATACGCCGTCATCGCCACCAGCGAACAGGATCTGTCAACAGAGCTGCGCAAGCTGCATCCGGAAGGCACCGATGTGGTAATCGACGCCACCGGCATTGAGCCCTGTATTCAGACCTGCCTGAAAATCGCGAAAAAAGGCGGAACCGTAGTGCTGGCCGGATATGGCCGCGGCAAAATTATGCAGATTCGTATCGACGATATTCATATTAATAATCTGCGGGTCATCGGCGCGGGAAACAACTGGAATATGCACAAACAGGCAGCGACTCTGATGGCCGACGGAATCATCGACTTAAAGCCGCTGATTACCAACCGAATGCCATTGGAAGACTTTGCAATCGGCCTGCAAATGGCGCGTATGCGGCCCCAGGGCTTCGTAAAAGCGGTGTTTATGTTATGAAAAACGGTATTTTAGGTATTGATTTGGGAACCTCCGGCATTAAGCTGCTGTACAACGACGCAAAAGGAACCCATAAGATTCGCGAGTCCTACACGACCCGGGATCCGGACGGATGGTGGAAGGCCCTTTGCAAAGCGGCCCGGCAGTTGGATTTTTCACAGCTTCGTGCAATCGGGCTGTCCGCGCAGGTCGGTACATATATCATCAACGGACGGGACTATATTGGTTGGAGCGATCCTGTAGGGCAAGAGGAATTACAGCAAACACTGGAGCACTTCTCGCAGCAGGATTTCTTAGAAGAAATCTCTATGCCGCATCCGCAGCTTCCATCTTATCCGCTGCCCCGGCTGCGTTATATCCAAAACCATTTCAAACCGCTTTTGCGCGTCCGTATGCCGAAGGATTTTCTGATTGACAGGCTTACCGGGCATATGGTCAGCGACATGTATTCCTGGCGGGGACTTGCCAATTTGAAAACCGGAACCTACAGCCGCCGGCTGTTGCAATGGCTGGGGCTGGATGAAGCCTGTCTGCCAAAACTGCAGCCGCCCGACACTGTTGCGGGGCTGGTCTCCCCTGCTGCCGCACGCGAAACCGGAATACCGCTGGGTACGCCGGTATTTACCGGCTGTAACGATTTTTTCGCCGGACTGCTGGGCACGGGAATGCTGCAGGGCGGCGAGCTGTTTGACATCACCGGAACCAGCGAACACCTCGGCGTCGTCACCGACCGCCTCGCGGCGTTTGATTCTGCTCTGGTATCCGGTCCGTATTTCGGCAGATATGTGCAATACGGCGTTACCGCCTCCAGCGGCGCTGCGCTGCGCATGGGCATGCTGCTGCACAATTTGCATAATACCAATTTAAACAACAGTCTGCAAACGATGCCGCCGGTTTTTCTGCCCTACCTAAACGGCGAGCGGTCTCCGATATGGGATGCAAACGCAAAGGGCGTGTTTTTTGGCATAAACGCAGATACAACGGCGGAAACCCTTTCGTATTCGGTGTTGGAGGGCGTGGCATTCAGTTTATACCACATTTATGAGCAGATGGGATGCCCCGATGTTCAGGCCATCACCGTTGTGGGCGGCGCGGGGAAAAATCCCGTTTTAAACCGAATCAAGGCAACGCTGTTCGGACTGCCGGTCCGCACGCTGCAGCAAAACGATGTCTCGGCGTTAGGAGCGCAGATCCTTGCCGCCATCGGAATGCGGCTTTATGACGATCTCGAACAGGCTGTTTTCGACAACTGCGAACCGGGCGCGATATTTCGGCCTGATCCCACCAAAACACGACTGCTGCGAAACCGTTTCGCCGTTTACAAACAGCTGTACCCATCTTTGAAACCGTTGTTTACACAACTGACATCCGGCGGGGCGTCTGACCGCCCCGATCTCTAACCAGGAAAGGACTCAAAAATCATGAGCTGTGTTATTTTTGGCGCCGGTAAAATTGCGCGCGGTTTTATCGGCCATCTGCTGTATCTAAGCGGTATTTCGTTTACCTTTGTGGAAAAGGAGCCGGCGCTTGCCGATCTGATCAACCGGCAGCGCAGTTACAGCGTCAACATTTTAGGCGCCCCTGAAAAAAACTGCAAAATCACCGGCGTCAAAGCCTATCGTTTTGATCAGGAACAGGAGATTGCCTCGGCGATTGCCGAAGCCGACGCAGTTTTCACCGCTGTGGGAGGCAAAAACCTACAACAGATTGCGCCAATGCTGGCAAAGGGCGTAGCCGCCAAGACGCAGACCGGCGGTACGCTGAACATTATAACCTGTGAAAACTGGAAGCTGCCCGCCACCATTCTCAGAGACGCCATTGCCGAACTGCTGATGCCGGAACAGCAAACGTTTTTCAGCAGTCAGGTAGGCGTAACCGAAGCGGTGATTATGCGCTCGGCCATCGAGCCCTCCGCCGACCAGCTGAAAGAAGATCCGCTGATCGTCAACGTACAAAATTTCTGGGAGCTGCCTATTGACGCCTCCCGGATTGTTGGCACACTGCCGCCGATTCAGGGTGTGAAGCTGATTGAGGCCTTTACCGGCTTTTTGGAACGGAAATTTTACACCTATAACGCCGCCAACGGCACAACCTCTTATCTGGGCGCACTGCTGGGTTACACATACATCGCCGACGCGGCTCATGATGAGCGTATCCTCAAAATACTGGACGGCGTATATTCTGAAACGGCGCGTGCGTTATCGCTGAAGCACCACTTTCCGCTGGAAGAACAGCTTGCTTTTACGCTGACCTCCAAAGCCAAACTACAGGATTATACCATTGTGGACTTCATTGAACGCAACGCCCGGGATCCGATCCGCAAGCTGGGCCGCGACGACCGGCTGGTAGGTTCAGCACGGCTGGTCGAGGCGTACGGCATCACCCCTGACAATCTATGTATTGCCATCGCCGCCGCAATCTATTATCAAAACGACGATGACGAATTTGCCAGACGGCTGGTGCAGATCCGCACCGAACAGGGGGTAGACGCCGTGTTAGAGCAGGTCTGCGGCCTACAGCCCGACAGCGCGCTGGGCATGCTGATTAAATCTAAAATTAAATTGCTCAAACAATGGGGGTGGATTCATGCATAAAATCGCTGTAATCGGCGCGGGCAAAACCGGACGCGGCTTTATCGGCCGTCTGCTGTCTGAGGCTGGGCGATCGATTCTGTTTGTCGACCGCGACCGGGCGCTGACAGACCGGCTCGGCGCACAGCAGCGCTTTGAAGTGCGGTTTTTCGGCAACAAACGTCCGGCGCATACGATCGGCCAGTATACCGCCACCGACTGGGAGCACGCGGACTTTTCAGAGATCCAGCTGTTGTTTGTTGCCGTAGGCGGCGCAAATCTGACTGACGTGGGCGCGCGTCTTGCCCCTTTGCTCAACGACGGCAAGCGCCGGTATATCATCACCTGTGAAAATGCCTCGCACCCTGCGAAAACGCTGGCGGACGCTATCGGAAATCCCGATGTAGCGGTCAGCGAGGCCACGGTGTTCTGCACAACCATTGAAGACGGCGGACTGGATATTGCTTCTGAAAATTACCCCTATCTCCAATGCGACGCAAAGCCGCTGGACGGATTTGACCCACAGCTTCCTGGTGTGCGCCCGATTGACGGGTTTGGAAATTTTCTGACCCGAAAGCTGTTTACCTATAACGCCGCGAGCTGTGTGATCGCCTACCTGGGCTGGCTCAAGGGTTATGAAGATTACGGCGAGGCCGCAAATGATCCCGAAATTCTACGTCTGTTGGATCGCAACTACAGCGCCACCAACGCGGTACTATGCGCCGAATTCGGATATGACCTTGCAGATCAGCGGGAATTTGCCGCGCTGTCCAAACAGAAATTCTGCGACCGAACCATCGCCGATACGGTGACGCGCAACGCCCGGGAGCCGCAGCGCAAACTACAGTATGGCGAACGGATCATCGGGCCGGCATTGCTGTTGGAAAAATATCACGCTGACAACAGTGTATTGTGCCTGACCGCCGCGGCCGCCCTTTTATATAACAACGACAGCGAACAGGCATGGCAAGCCATCAAATCCGAAAAAACGCCGGCACAGATCTTAACCGATCTCTGCGGCCTGCGGCCGGGAAGCCCGCTGTTTGAACAGATCCTTGCGAACTACCGGCGGCTGCAAAGCAACCTGCATAATAACAAGGGGGCGCTGCTATGAACAGAACTGTTCAGCTGCTCAACGGCTGGTGGGATTACCGGATCGGCGACGGCGCGTTTTATAAAAAACAGGTCCCTTATTCTGATCTGGCTGTGGGCATATCGGAATGCCGTCTGCACTTCGACGCAGCACAGCCGATAGCCGGCAACAAACGCGCCTTTCTGATTTTTGAAGGGATCACCTATATGGCGAAGGTCACATTGAACGGCCGGATTTTAGGTGAAATGCGCCCATATTGCCGGTATACTTATGAAATTACCGATCTCCTGCGCCCGCAGGACAACGACCTGCGGGTAGAAATAGCAGATATCAGCGTGGTGTTCGGACCATCAGAGGGCTGGGAAAATTACAGCGGCATTATCCGCGACGTTTCTATTGAATACACTGCCGGCAGCATCATCTGCGATGCGGCATGGTCGGCCAGGCTGACGCAGCAGTACCGGCACGCCGACTGCAGCGTCGAAATGAAGATCGAAAGCCGCGATCCGTCGTTGACCGTCGGCCTGTCACTGACCGATCCCTTCGGCAACATTGTCGCTGAAAAAAAAGCGCCGGCCGAAACCGATACGCAGCTTGCCTTTTCAATAGAGAATCCGCTGTTATGGTCACCGAAAAACCCACACCTGTATATGCTGCGCCTGACCCTGTATACAAACGGGAATCCCTGTGACCAAACCGTACAGCGCGTGGGGTTTAAAGAATTTAAAACAGCCGGAAAACGGTTTTATCTCAACGGCGAACCGCTGTTTCTCATAGGCGTATGCCGTCATGACCTGTTCGGCGATCAGGGCCATATACAGACCGAGCAGCAGATGCGTATGGATATGCAGATGATCAAAGACGCCGGCGCCAACTATGTCCGGCTGGTGCATTATCCGCATCACAAACGGATCTTAGAGCTGGCCGACGAGCTGGGTCTTCTGGTATCTGAAGAACCGGGACTCTGGTGGTCGGATATGAAAAATCCGGAAATTGTAGACGGCAGTCTGGAAGTGCTGCGCCGGACAATCATGCGCGACCGCAATCATGTCTGCGTCGCTTTCTGGCTGAGCTTTAACGAATGTATGTTCACGCCGGCGTTTCTAAAGGCGTCCGCCGCCCTTTGCCGCAAAATAGATCCTGACCGGATGGTTTCAGGCGCCAACTGCATGGATATCCCGATGACCAAAAAGCATTTTAAAGCGTGTGATCTAGATTTTTACACCATGCATCCTTACAGCCCCACGCCGGAACGGATGCTGGAAAGTGCGGCCGAGCTGAATGATAAACCGCTGCTGCTGACTGAATGGGGCGGTTACCATGTATATGAAAACCCGCATCTGTTCGCAACCTTTATCGAAGAAATGCTGCGCACATGGCGCAATACCGAAGACCAGCCGGTGATCGCCGGCGCCGCGGTCTGGTGCTGGGCGGAAGTTTTTGAGTTCAACCGGTCCGCGCCCGCCTGCCACGACGGCGTATTGAACGAAGGGTTGGTAGACCGTTACCGAAACCCCAAAGCAAATCTGGCAGTATTCAAAAAAGCATACGCGCAGTTGGAGCAGCCTCCAATCAGGCAGCAAAGCTTACAAATTGTCGGATATATCGCCGGGCCTGGAACGTATAAACCTGTAGATCTGCGCGCTGCCTCAAACGATCGACGGCAAAAGCAAGCTTGGGACAGGATGCTACGGCATGCGCTGGAGCCGATCCCCCGGTTTGTGTTTGTCGAACGGAAACAACGGGTATTGCATACCGGTCCGGTTCTGCCGCAGGAGGTCAAATCCATCGGCAGTTTGCCCGTGGAGCTGCTACGTCAGCCGATCGTGCTCAACCACGATACGCCGGCCGAACTAACGTTATCAGACGACTGCACAGCCATTTACCTGATCGGTAACGTCAGCATGCCCAAAGGCTTTCCCATCGGCGGCGCATTCGGCGAGCCGGTAGCGGTCTGTGCATTGCATTATACCGACGGCTCTACCGAACAGACCGTTCTGCGCAACGGGCAGGAAATCACCACCGCCGCCGGATGGTATGGCCCATCGCGGATCAATCCTGTCGCTTCCAACGCACCCAGGGCGCTTCGCTTTGTCAACGATATGGATCGGGAGCATTACGTCGTCAATCTGTTTCGACTGCCGGTTTCCGTCGGAAAAATACCGAAGAAACTGCAAATGCAGGTACTAAACGATACCTATGATCTGCTGTTATATGGCGTAACCCTGCATATCAGATAATTTGTATTCTTTAAAAAACGATAGAATAACAACTGCGCCGGATGCACAAACCCCTGTATCCGGCGCGGTTGTTGTTTTTTTCAGTTTCTATCTGCCTTTGTCTGCTGCCGCTTATCCGAACAAAATCAAAGAATCAGCCAAATAAGCCTTGAGGCGCGCAAAATCTTTATTATTGACCCATCCGTCGCCGTTGATATCGCCGCGACGGACCGGCGCGCCGGATCAAGCTTTAAAATATATGCCTCTTTCAACAAAGCCGCGGCCTTTCTTTGAAAAATCCATTGAATTCCGCCGCAGGTATGGTATACTATAAAGGTAACGGATTTGCAAACCGGTCTGAAATGAAAGGATGATCTGATTTTGGCTTCAAAATATTACATCACTACCGCCATTGCCTACACCTCCCGCAAGCCGCATATCGGCAACAGCTATGAGATTGTGCTGACCGACGCCATCGCGCGATACAAACGAATGCAGGGCTACGACGTCTTTTTCCTCACTGGAACCGATGAACACGGTCAGAAAATTGAGGAATATGCCAAACAGGCGGGGGTTTCTCCCAAAGAATATGTCGACAGAGTGGCCGGCCAGATCCGGGAAATCTGCGACCTGCTGAACACCACCTATGATAAATTTATCCGCACCACCGACGATTATCACGAAAAAGCCGTACAGAAAATCTTCAAAAAGCTTTATGACCAGGGCGACATCTACAAAGGGCATTACGAGGGGTTGTATTGCACCCCCTGCGAATCTTTCTGGACTGAAAGCCAGCTGAAAGACGGCAAATGCCCCGACTGCGGACGAGAGGTACAGCCTGCACGGGAAGAAGCCTATTTTCTAAAACTCTCCAAATACCAGAAACAGCTGGAAGAGTTTATTGAAGCACATGAGAATTTCATCTTCCCGGAAGCCCGTAAAAAAGAGATGCTCAACAACTTTATCAAGCCCGGGCTTCAGGATCTGTGCGTTTCCCGCACCTCGTTTCAATGGGGCATTCCGGTGGAGTTTGATCCCGGCCATGTGATCTATGTCTGGATCGATGCGCTGTCAAACTATATTACCGCGCTGGGTTATGACCCAGACGGTTCTTCCGAGACCTATAAAAAATATTGGCCGGCAGACGTGCATATTATCGGCAAGGATATCGTCCGCTTCCATACCATTTACTGGCCGATCATGCTGATGGCACTGGGCGAGCCGCTGCCAAAACAGGTGTTTGGACATCCGTGGCTTCTGTTTGGTGAAGACAAAATGTCTAAATCCCGGGGTAATGTGATCTATGCCGACGAACTGACCGCTCGGTTTGGCGTAGACGCAGTACGGTATTATCTGCTGTCTGAAATGCCTTACACCTCCGACGGCTCCATCACCTATGAAACCATCATCGAACGCTATAATGCTGATCTTGCCAATACGCTGGGCAACCTGGTCAACCGCACCATTACCATGCAAAACAAGTATTTTGACGGGGTGATCCAGCCCGGCGACTGTGCCGGTCCGTTTGATGATGCGCTGAAAGCGCTGGCTGAACAGACAGTCAAAACCGTAGATCGCTGTTTTGACCAATATCGGATCGCCGACGCGCTGGACGCGATTTTTGCCCTGGCCCATCGCAGCAATAAATATATAGATGAAACAATGCCCTGGGCGCTGGCAAAGGATGCAGCACAAAAAGCCCGACTGGGCACCGTATTATACAACCTGCTGGAAAGCATCCGGTTTCTGTCGGTGCTGCTGCAGCCGTTCATGCCTGAAACCGCAGAACGTATCGCGCAGCAGCTGCAAACTGATCTGACCGGCTATGACAGCATCCAATCTTTCGGCGCGCTGCGGCCGGGTGAAAAAGTGGGCGCGCCGCAGGTGCTATTTGCGCGGATCGACGCTGAAAAGATGCTGCAGGAGATCGAACAGGCGCATCAGAATGAACAGGCCGCCTCCAAACCCGATTTTGTGGCGTTTCTCGATCAGATCGGCATTGACGAATTTGCCAAATCAGATTTACGGGTGGCGAAGGTCAAGGCCTGTGAACCGGTCAAACGCGCGAAAAAGCTGTTAAAGCTCACGCTGGATGACGGCAGCGGCGCCGAGCGGACGGTTGCCTCCGGCATCGCGCAATATTACACGCCCGATCAGCTGACCGGACGCAACGTGATCGTTGTTGCAAATTTAAAACCCGCCGTATTATGCGGCGTGGAAAGCGCCGGCATGATCTTGGCGGCCGACACGCCGGAAGGCGTTCGGGTATTGTTTGCCGACGATCTGCCGGTAGGAGCAAAAATCCGATAAACGATCGCAGCCGCGCCAAATTGTTTTTCACGCGGCTGTTGAAAAAGAGGATGTAAATAGCATTGTCCAAACATGTCAAAATCACCCTGATTATTGTTTCTGTGCTGCTGATCACCGCGATCGCCGCACTGGCTGTGCTGAATCATTATAACCTGTTGCCCCGGCGAAGCTATACCGCCGCAGATTTTGGGATCGAACTGTTGCGCGGCCCAATGGATTTTAACCAAAACGGCATAGACGATTATACCGATTTTTTACTGGGCGCCCGCAAAGATGCTGAAAACCATCCCACCTACCACGGACGGTATTGGGATAACGCTTACCCGCCGGAGAATATCGGCGTATGCACCGACACGGTCTGGCGCGCGTTTAAAGCGGCGGGCTATGACCTGCGGTCTATGGTAGATGCTGACATCAAAGCCCGACGAGATGCATATTCTGCCATTGAAACGCCGGATAATCATATTGATTTTCGCCGGGTGGGCAATCTGCATGTATTTTTCAAAGCACACGCACAGACCTTGACCAACGACAGCGCCGATATCGCGGCGTGGCAACCCGGCGATATCGTAATCTTCGGCGATGATGTACATATCGGGATAGTATCTGACAAACGCAATCGCAACGGTGTGCCGTATATCATCCACAACGGCGGGCAGCCCAACCGCGAAGAAGATTATTTAAAACGCGGCGCAAAGGTCACCGGCCATTACCGTTTCGACGCTTCGCAGCTACCCGCCGGGCTGCTGGTTGCGTGGGAAGGCTGATAGATCTCTATTAGAATCAGAAGACCAAAAAGCGTTGACCAAATAGGGCCAACGCTTTTTGATTTTCTGTAACACGCATATTAAAGATTTGCTTTTTATATAGAAACAAGTCTTATACATCGCTTAAATAGTCTTTCGCTTTTTGATATCAAAACAACGATATGCTCCTGATTTTTGCTACCGTTTTATTCTGGTTATATAAAAGATTCCTCTGCCATCTATTCCTCTGCCATTTGCTCCATTACAAATCAGGATTTCTTTCATCAGGCCGCCGCGGCGCCGCTCTGATTTTTCAAACCTCGAGATCCTGTGCCGCCGGTCCCTGCTGCTGTGCCGTCACTGCGTCAGATTGCATTACAGGCAGTTTTGGCGCTTCCTCTGATAGCTTTTCACATATTTTCAGATCTTGGCCCGAAAAATTTTCCGGCGTTTGACACTGCCGGTAAAAATGCGCCGCCACAAGCAGAATGATTGCCAGATACGCGGCTCCCAACAGATAAAACGGAATACTCTTTTCATTGGCCAGATACCGCATATAACAGATAAACGATAGTGAAACCATGACCACCGGCACATAAAACTTCTTCGGAAAACACAGTGCAAATAAAATCGCCAGCAGATCGGTTACATATCCGTACCGATCGTGCATATACGGCAAGAAAAACGGGATCACCAGCGATAGCAACAGCGCCAGCGTTAAAATACGCTGCGGCGTCGCGCCAGAAGTCTGCAACAGGCGGATCGCGGCCAGCCCTACCAACGTCAAAACGCCCAACGTAAACCAGATGGCCGCACCACCTAAGTATTCCGCCAACCGATCACCGCCTAAAACAGCGTAAATATTCGGGAAATTCATCGTCAACTGCCCGGTATAATAGCTGCTTTGATCAATATAAACAGTCAAAAGCTCCGTAAGCGGACGCCCTGCAAGCCACGCCGGAATGACCGACAGCACGTATACGCCGGGAATATACAACAGCTGCCAGAGCTTCAACCGATTGTCAAACAGCCAGACCACCAGCAACACCGGCAGCAAAAACAATGTTTGCAGCTTAAGCGCGAACGCCACGCCAAACAACACCGTCCCGCTGTTGGTGCGGCCGCGCAGCAGCTGATAAAAACACGCGAAAATACAGGCGGCGTAAATGGAATCGCATTGCCCCCAGAGCGCAGAGTTCGCCGCCACAGTCGGCGCCAGCAATACCGCGCCGTAACCGACGATCCCAAGCCCCTTTCTGCCGGTCAGCTGGCAGGCCAACAGCCCCGCCAAAACTGCCAGAACAACATCAAATCCGATGGAAAATATCTTAACACTGGTCCATACCGGCAACCCGAGCGCCGTAAACAGATACAGCACATACATATACAGCGGGGTATAATTGTAAAAATCACCGCCCAACGCAGAAAAGCCCTCCGCTGCCAGCCGATCGGTCCAGGGTTTCAGATAAAAGGTCCAGTCGCCGGAAGTATACGGCAACATACAAAATCGCAGCGCCAGTCCCGTAACCGTGAACAATACCAACCCGCAAACATGTATCACATTGACGCTGTCATTTTTCAAAATTACCCTGCGTAAAAAACGATCCATACCCCGTCCCCGTTTCTGTAGCGGCACGCAAGCCGGATACACTGCCGCAAGCCGGATACACTGCATAGACAGCCACCGGTGTCCGGCCAAACCAATTTTTCTTAGTATAACATCTTTTCTTCAGTTTGGCAACTGCAATTGAGTCTTTTTACGCTGTCAACCGCATATACAAATTGCTCGGATCACAAAAGCACCGCCGGCCTGTACAGGCCGGCGGCAGTGTTCAGATATTTGATATAGAATTTCTCCATCAACGGCAGCGAAGCGACCGTAAAACCTTCACAAGCGGTTTATAGCAACGATTTTAAAATCTCAGTGGCCTGCAACGCATTGGCTTTCCCGCGGGTCGCTTTCATCACACCGCCGACCAGCGCTTTAAACGCCGCCTCCTTACCGCCGCGGTAATCCTGCACCGCAGCCGGATTTTCTGCAACAACCTGCCGACAAATCTCCCGCAATGTTGCCTCATCGACGCCGCCCAGATCTTTCTCGTCGATCAGCGCAGCCACCGGCTTTCCGGTATCCAGCATCTGCTCCAGCGTGGATTTCAGCAGATTGTTATTGATCTTGCCGCTTTCCCGCAGCGCAATCAATTCGGCCAGCATCTGCGGCGTGACCACAATCTCAAAGGCCTCTTTCTGTTCTTCGGTGGACAACCGCCGGAAAATCTGGGTGATCATCAGATTTGATACAGTTTTCGGCGTCTGCACCAGTTTGGCCGCCGCATCAAAAAATTCAGCAATCCGACGGTATTTGATCAGAATATTCGCATCGGTCTCTGACAGCCCATATTCCTCTGTATAACGGGCAAATTTTG